>NZ_WIVR01000244.1:0-253 GCF_009600525.1 Pseudomonas sp. FSL R10-1350 | reverse complement strand
AGTCTATCTTTCTATCACATACCCAAATTTTTAAAGAACGATCTAATCAAAAGATCAGAAATCAACATTCACCATCGCTTGATGGAATGCTCATTTCTAAGCTTTACGACAGAAAAACCACAGAGTAACTCTGCAGTTATCGTCTTCTTCAATGAATCAAGCAATTCGTGTGGGAGCTTATGGAGCAGCTGATGTCGTCGATTAAGGAGGTGATCCAGCCGCAGGTTCCCCTACGGCTACCTTGTTACGACTT
>NZ_WIVR01000243.1:0-254 GCF_009600525.1 Pseudomonas sp. FSL R10-1350 | reverse complement strand
CTTGATACCAATAAGCATTAGTTTTGATAGAGCGAACTATAAAACCTTTACGAATAAACCAACTCGCAGGATCATCGTGTTCTGTACTTTTTAAATAGTTTGAACCAATACATGGTAATGGCTCGGAAAGCTCTTTATTCCAAATTATTCCCTTCGGTTGTGCTGGATATGTAGCTAATAGTTTAATTATGTGGACCATTTTTCCATTTGGTAAAAAATCACCAACGGTAGTTTTAGTTGCCTCCACTACGTTA
>NZ_WIVR01000242.1:0-258 GCF_009600525.1 Pseudomonas sp. FSL R10-1350 | reverse complement strand
GCGATATCTATTCTTATCGGAAGCAGAGTAGTCTCAATTTCTTTGTTGCAGCGTCGATTAAAAATTGGCTACAGCCATGCGCTTGACTTAATGGTGCAGCTAGAAGAAAGCGGCGTCGTCACAAGTTTAGATTCCTTAGGCTTTCGCACGTTGATTGGCCAACATACAAAACACTCATGCAAATTAATTAAAGAAGAAAATTTAATGATAGACCTTCCGGTACACACGCTGATTACCGATGAAAACAAGGAGGGATGC
>NZ_WIVR01000241.1:0-258 GCF_009600525.1 Pseudomonas sp. FSL R10-1350 | reverse complement strand
GCAGCGCCCTGGCGATCCCGTGCAAGGACTTCAGCGTGGCGCGCTTCTCGCGCTCCCCTGCCATCTGACGCCAGCCGAAATCTTTAGCGTCCTGCTTGAGCGCTGCCAGTTGAGACAGGGTGTCGTCACGCACCAGGAGCTGGCCCAGCGCAGCTTTGGCCGATTCGTCCAACACTTCTGCCAGCAAGCCGCCCAAGCGCCTGCGTTCGGTGGACAGGGCTTCACTGACCAGCTCTTGTAAGGTGGTGTGGCCGGGCC
>NZ_WIVR01000240.1:0-260 GCF_009600525.1 Pseudomonas sp. FSL R10-1350 | reverse complement strand
ATATATTAAAACACAATCCTTGTATACAACAGGAGTTAACTTACTATTTTGTCAAGGAAGTTTATGACAAATAATGATTTTTATTTTAAAACCTATGACAGTTATGACAGGTATGACATACAACCATAAACGGCAAAAAACCCTTTAAAATCAATGAAATACAGAAACATCAAAACACAATGCACAAAAATAAATGAATGTCAATACCTATGACAAAATAATGTTTTCTTTTCAAAACGCTATGACACTATGACTTATGA
>NZ_WIVR01000239.1:0-266 GCF_009600525.1 Pseudomonas sp. FSL R10-1350 | reverse complement strand
CTGCTGCGCTCAAGCACTGCAGCGGGGCGCTTAACGTGCTGGACCGCGGTGGCAACGTGTTGCTGGCGCTGCGCCCGGAGAACGTCGGGCCGCACAACCTGCTGGCCAGCCAGCGTAAGGCCTACACCGCGCTGTCGAGCAAAACGCCGACCCGGCTATTTGCCGAACGTGCACGCAACAACCCGGAGGCCGCTAACCTCAACTCCATCCCTGAACTGCTGCTGTTAGGCGGTGGCGTGCCGCTGTTTGCCGGCACTGAACTGGTC
>NZ_WIVR01000238.1:0-268 GCF_009600525.1 Pseudomonas sp. FSL R10-1350 | reverse complement strand
CTGATATGGCTATCTGAACACTAAATATAGAGGGTGGAATGGATCAGATTTACATTGTGAGTGGATGGCACGACCAAGAAGGGCAGTTCCAATCTAATGAGAAACGCCTCAACAAGATGCTCAAAGATGAGGGGTGGGTAGTCAAAACAGTCACGCCTTTCAGCTCATACGGGTACGGGTACGGGTCAGTTTCAGTTGCCAGCAGCCAGGTAGTTGGCCACAACCCAAACAAACCAAGTATTGAGTGCTCTGGTCACGACAATGGCTC
>NZ_WIVR01000237.1:0-268 GCF_009600525.1 Pseudomonas sp. FSL R10-1350 | reverse complement strand
CGCCGACCCAACTGGCCAGCGTTGAACGAGGAATCGCGAGACCGGCCCGTCCGAAGATTTGCTCCTGGCGGAACAACGGCAAATGATCGGCGTATTTCGCGATCATCACTTGGGCCAACAGCCCGGCCGTCGGGATGCCTTTGTCGATGACCTGCGCCGGCACCGGCTCTTGAATCAAGGTTTCGCAGTTGTCACAGACCCATTTGCCACGAATATGCCGTTCAACGCTGAATACGCCTGGCGTGTAGTCGAGTTTTTCGCTGACGTC
>NZ_WIVR01000023.1:0-70979 GCF_009600525.1 Pseudomonas sp. FSL R10-1350 | reverse complement strand
GGCTGCCGGTGCTTCGGCGGCTACTGCGGGGGCGGGCGCGGCGTCTTCACGCAGGTTGCCCGCGCCTTCGACTTCAATGCGGATCAGTTCACTGCCCACCGCCATGACCTCGCCGGGCTGTCCGCCCAGCGCCAGTACACGGCCGGCCACAGGGCTCGGAATGTCCACGGTGGCTTTGTCGGTCATGACGTCGGCCACCACCTGATCTTCGCTGACCAGGTCACCGACTTTGACAAACCATTCCACCAGCTCAACTTGCGCAATGCCTTCGCCAATGTCCGGCATCTTGATAACGTGCGTACCCATTTAAACCTCCATGACCCGTTGCAAAGCCGCACCCACTCGCGCCGGGCCGGGGAAGTAGGCCCACTCTTGCGCATGCGGGTAGGGCGTGTCCCAGCCGGTTACGCGTTCAATCGGTGCTTCCAGATAGTGGAAGCAGTGCTCTTGAACCAGCGCAATCAGCTCGGCGCCAAAGCCGCAGGTGCGTGTGGCTTCGTGCACGACGACGCAACGACGGGTTTTCTTCACGGAGGTAACAATTGCATCCAGGTCCAGCGGCCACAGGCTGCGCAGGTCGATGACTTCAGCGTCGATGCCGGTTTCTTCGGCTGCGGCCTGGGCCACGTAGACGGTGGTGCCGTAGGTCAGGATGGTGACTTCGGTGCCAGGGCGCACGATGGCGGCGCAGTCCAGCGGCACGGTGTAGTAGCCATCCGGCACGGCGCTGGCGGAGTGTTTGGACCACGGCGTGACCGGGCGCTCGTGGTGGCCATCGAACGGGCCGTTGTACAGGCGTTTCGGCTCAAGAAAAATCACCGGGTCATCGTTTTCGATGGCGGCAATCAGCAAACCCTTGGCGTCATACGGATTGGACGGCATGACGGTGCGCAGGCCGCAAACCTGGGTGAACATCGCTTCGGGGCTTTGGCTGTGGGTCTGGCCGCCGTAAATGCCGCCGCCGCAGGGCATGCGCAGGGTCATGGGGGCGATGAACTCGCCCGCCGAGCGATAGCGCAAGCGCGCCGCTTCAGAGACGATCTGGTCAGAAGCCGGGTAGAAGTAGTCGGCAAACTGGATTTCAGCCACCGGGCGCAAGCCGTAGGCACCCATGCCCACGGCTGCACCGACAATGCCGCTTTCCGAGATCGGTGCGTCAAACACCCGCGAGCTACCGTACTTGGCCTGCAAGCCTTCGGTGCAGCGGAACACGCCGCCGAAGTAGCCGACGTCCTGGCCGAACACCACCACGTTGTCATCGCGCTCAAGCATGACATCCATGGCCGAGCGCAGGGCCTGGATCATCGTCATGGTGCTGATACTCACGGCGTTCTCCATCTGAATTTTATTGTTGTCGTTCATCTGGTTATAACCCCAACTCTTGACGTTGCCGACGCAGGTGGTCGGGGATGTCCTTGTACACGTCTTCAAAAATCGTCGCGGCGCTCGGCATTTGCCCGCCCGCCAGGGTGCCGAAACGCTCGGCTTCCTTTTGCGCGCCAATGATTTCGGCTTCGAGCTCGGCGCTGACCGCCGCGTGTTCTTCTTCCGACCAGTTGCCGGTGGCAATCAGGTGCTGCTTGAGACGGGCAATCGGGTCGCCCAGCGGGAAGTGGCTCCAGTCGTCAGCCGGGCGGTATTTGGACGGATCATCCGAGGTGGAGTGCGGGCCTGCGCGGTAAGTGACCCATTCGATCAGCGTGGGGCCCAAGTTGCGCCGCGCGCGTTCTGCGGCCCACACCGAGGCGGCGTACACGGCCACAAAGTCGTTGCCGTCAACCCGCAGCGAGGCAATCCCGCAGCCTACGCCACGACCGGCGAAGGTGGTGGATTCGCCGCCGGCAATGGCCTGAAAGGTCGAAATCGCCCACTGATTATTCACCACGTTAAGAATGACCGGCGCTCGGTACACGTGGGCAAAGGTCAGGGCGGTGTGGAAGTCAGATTCGGCGGTGGCACCATCGCCAATCCAGGCCGAGGCGATTTTGGTGTCGCCTTTGATGGCCGAGGCCATGCCCCAGCCGACCGCTTGTACGAATTGAGTGGCGAGGTTGCCAGAAATACTGAAAAAGCCGTAGTCGCGCACCGAGTACATGATGGGCAATTGCCGACCCTTGAGGGGGTCGCGCTCGTTGGACAGTAATTGACAGATCAGGTCAACCAGCGGCACGTCGCGGGCCATCAAAATGCTTTGCTGGCGGTAGGTCGGGAAGCACATGTCATCCAGGTTCAGCGCCAGGGCCTGAGCGCTGCCAATGGCTTCTTCGCCCAGACTTTGCATGTAGAACGACATTTTTTTCTGACGCTGGGCTACCACCATGCGGGTGTCGAAAATTCGCGTTTTGAGCATGGCGCGCATACCGGCGCGCAGTACCTCGGTCGGGACGCCTTCGGCCCACGGGCCAAGTGCCTGGCCCTGATCATCAAGCACGCGAATCAGGCCTTTGGCCAGATCAGCCGTGTCGGCAGGGTCTACGTCTATAGCGGGTTTGCGGACCTTGCCGGCATCGGTCAGGCGCAGGTAGCTGAAGTCGGTCTTGCA
Organism: Pseudomonas sp. FSL R10-1350; assembly: GCF_009600525.1. Taxonomy (NCBI): domain Bacteria; kingdom Pseudomonadati; phylum Pseudomonadota; class Gammaproteobacteria; order Pseudomonadales; family Pseudomonadaceae; genus Pseudomonas; species Pseudomonas sp. FSL R10-1350. The sequence goes on along the minus strand of NZ_WIVR01000023.1, from coordinate 68,437 downwards.
GCCTGGTCGGCCGGAGGGCTCGGGAACGTGCAGGCGCAACGGTGCATAGTCGGTCATGGCTTTCTCTACGCTCGATCTTGTCGTGTTTATTAGGCGCGGGAGCTAGTTGTGAGTCGAACATCTGGCTGTTTAAAACGCCAAATCTTGTCCTACAACAATCATAGGCCTGACCGTGAAGAATATTTATCTGTAGTTCATTGTGCTTTGCGCTCAATAAGGATAAGAATTCTGCATAAACATAAAAAACAGGTGTTTTTATCTCATGCGCAAGCTAGATCGAACGGATATCGGGATTCTCAACAACCTTCAGCAGAATGCGCGCATCACCAATGCGGACCTTGCGCGCTCGGTTAATTTGTCACCGACGCCGTGTTTTAACCGGGTCAAAGCCATGGAAGAGCGCGGGCTGATTCGTGAACAAGTGACCCTGCTGGACGCCGACATGCTGGGCCTGCACGTTAACGTGTTTATTCATGTCAGCCTGGAGAAGCAGGTCGAGGAGGCGTTGCAGCACTTTGAGGCGGCGATTTCGGATCGTCAGGAAGTCATGGAGTGCTATTTGATGGCCGGCGACCCGGACTATTTGATCCGGGTGCTGGTGCCGAGCATTCAGGCGCTGGAGCGTTTCATGATGGACTTTCTGACCAAAGTGCCGGGGGTGGCGAACATCCGTTCCAGCTTCGCCCTCAAACAAGTGCGCTACAAAACCGCGCTGCCCTTGCCACCGGGCGGCCTGACCCTGGAAGAGTGATGTTCAAACTGTAGGAGCGAGCTTGCCTCGCGATCTTTTGATTGTGTTTTTAAGATCAAAAGATCGCAGCCTTCGGCAACTCCTACGGGGGGGATTGGGTGTGATGCATGCTTTTAAAACCGCAGGCGCCAGCGTTCATTGAAGCGCAGGTCGACAATCGCCAGCGGTTCGATATCGATCAGGTTAAAGGAGGCGGTGCTGGCCTGCAGCGCATGCAAGATCGCGGCGCGGATGACGAAGGGGTGAGTCACCACGGCAAAGTGGCCTTCTTCGCGAAATGAGTCGATCCAGGTGCCAACCCGCACGCACAGCTCATTCACCGTTTCGCCGCCATGGGGGGCCTTGTCGGGGTTGCTGATCCACTCGGCGAGCGCCTGGGGAATATTCTGTTGGAGGTCTGCCAGGCTGTGACCTTTCCAGTCCCCCGCGTCGTAATCCTCAAGCTCGGGGATGATTTCTATTTCGCCACCCAAGGCGTGGGCTGTTTGCAAGGTGCGCGCTTCGGGCGCGCAAAGGATGCGCACCGGCTTTTTCAGGGCTGAGGCGATAAGTGCTGCTTTTTCCAGGCCTTTGGGTTCAGGCGGCTCATCCAGTGCAAAGTGCCCTTGACGCTGCGCTTCAGTGCGGGCGTGAGAAATAAAACTGAGGCGAGTGGGCATTATCAATTCCTTGCGCGGTACGCGTTGTTAACCCTCGGGCAGCGTTTGGGCGCCCCCCAAATGAGATTAGGCGAGTATTATTGCGGCGTATTCCTATCTCAAGGTACTTCGCGATGTCTGCTGCTTTCTTGAAAAAAATCCTCAATGCATCAGCGTTGGTGGCACTGATGGCCGGAGCCAGCACTGCCTTCGCCCACGCGCATCTCGAACAAGCGACCCCGGCTGCTGATAGCAGCGCAAGCGACGTGAAGGTATTGCGTTTGCAGTTCAGCGAAGGTGTTGAGCAGGCGTTTACCAAAGTGGCTGTCAGCCATGACGGCGCTCCCGTCGCGTTGAGCAGTGTCAAAACCGAACCTGCGGATAAAAAAGTATTGATCGTGACGCCTGAGCAGCCCTTGGCGGCGGGGCAGTACGAGGTCAAGTGGAACGCGGTGTCGGTTGATACCCACAAAAGTAACGGCGAATACAGCTTCACGGTGAGCAACTGATTTGATGTTCAGCGCCATGGTGGTCTGCCGGTTTGTGCATTTCAGTGCAGTGTTGCTGCTGTTCGGTGGCTGGGTCTTCAGACCGTTGTTGCCGGGGACGCTGTCAGGTCCCCGGCAACAGGTGCAGGGCGCCTATCGCGGGTTGGCCTGGCTGGCGCTGTTCAGTAGCCTTGCCTGGTTACTGCTGACGACGTTCTCAATGGCCGGTAGCTGGGCAGACACGCTGGACCTGGCCACCCTGAAGCTGGTGCTGGGCAGTACCTTTTTCGGTCAGGTCTGGACCGCCCATTTGCTGTTCAACGGGTTGTTGCTGATTGCGTTGTACACCACGGCGCGTTTCGGCCTGATCGCTGTCGTGAGCTTTTTGCTGCTGGCCACGCTGGCGCCCGTTGGTCATGGCGCGATGCTCGATGGTTGGCAGGGCCAGTTATTGATCCTCAATCAGATGATCCACTTGCTGTGTGTCGGTGCCTGGGTGGGCGGGCTGCCGGTGTTGTGGTGGGTCCTTACGCGGCCTGCCGGGGTAGCGGTCGATGCGGTGTTGCGGCGTTTCAGTAATGTCGGTTTCGTACTGGTGGCCGGGATCATTCTTACAGGGCTGATCAATACGCGGGTGCTGACCGGAGCGCTCTGGCCTACGCCGCTGTTTCAGGGCTTTGCGCTGATTCTATTGATCAAGGTGGTGCTGGTCGGGTTGATGCTGCTGTTGGCCCTGTTCAATCTGCTGATGAGTCGCGCGGGGCACTTCTGCGTCTTACGCCGCAGTGTCGCCATTGAGTGGCTATTAGGGGTGTCGGCGGTGGCCGCGGTTTCACTGTTAGGCACGTTGCCACCGCTGGTCGTCAGCTAGGGCGCATCTGTCTCAATCTTCATCCAGAGCGGTTTTGCCATCCGCTATATTTACCTCTCTCGTAACAAAAAAATACAAAGAGAGGGCTCTTCGTTGGATCTTTCACATCCGCTATGGCTGGCACACGACACGCAGTTGATCGTGTGCTGCCTGCTGGCAATTGTCGCCATCATCGTTTTAATCAGCGTCTGCAAGCTCACGCCTTTTCTTTCGATTCTGATCGGTACCTTTATTGCCGGGATCGGTGCCGGGTTGCCGCCAGAAATGGTCGCCAAGGCATTCAGCAAAGGCGCAGGCAGCATCCTCGGGGAGGCCGGGATCATCATTGCCCTGGGCGCTATGCTCGGGGCCTTGATGGCGGAGTCCGGGGCGGCAGACCAAATCGCCGCCACTTTGTTGCGCCATGCCAAGGGCCGCGCCTTGCCGTGGGTGATGGCATTGGTGGCAATGGTGATTGGCTTGCCCTTGTTTTTCGAAGTGGGGCTGGTGCTGATGGTGCCGATCATTTTTGTGATCGCCCGGCAGTCGGGCCAGCCGCTGCTTAAGGTCGCTATCCCGGCATTGGCCGGCATGACGGCGCTGCATGCCTTGATGCCTCCACATCCCGGGCCTTTGATTGCGGTAAGCGCCTTGCACGCCGATCTGGGGCTGACCATGTTGCTGGGTCTATGCCTGGCGATTCCTGCAGTGATTCTGGCCGGGCCGCTGTACGGCATTTGGTTGTCCAAGCGCATGCATGTGGTGGAGCCAGCCGAATTGGGCGCGCTGTTTTCCGCCAAGGTCCCGACCCGACGCAAGCCAACCTTTGCGGTGTCCTTGCTGATTATTCTGCTGCCGGTGCTGTTGATGTTGGGCAGCACGCTAGCCAAGGTGGCCATGGCGCCGGAAAGCGGCTTGGCCGTGACCCTGAAGTTTTTGGGTGAGCCGTTGATCGCGCTGGGGCTGGCGGTGCTGGCGGCGGTGATTTGCCTGGGCTGGTCCATCGGCATGGCCCGCGATCAAGTGGGCGGTGTGCTGCGCAAGAGCCTGGCGCCGATTGCCGTGTTGCTGCTGACGATTGGCGCAGGCGGTGGCCTGAAAGAAACACTGCTGCAAGCCGGCATCAGCGACACCATCAGTAAAGTGGCGAACGGTGCGCATCTGTCCTACGTCATGCTGGCCTGGCTGATTGCCGTGGCGTTGCGTCAGGCCACGGGTTCGGCAACCGTAGCGACCACCACGACAGCCGGTATTCTGGCACCCCTGATCATCGGCCTTGAAGGCGTCCAAGGCTCTTTGGTGGCGCTGGCAATCGGGGCGGGCTCGGTGTTCTTTTGCCACGTCAACGACGCGGGCTTCTGGATGGTGCGCGAGTACTTTGGCCTGCAGCTCAAGCAGACCCTGATGGTCTGGTCAGTGCTGCAAACCATCGTCTCGTTGGTGGGGCTGCTGGGCGCGCTGTTGCTGTGGAATTTGCTGGTCTAGAAACGTTACTGACCCTTGTAGGAGCGAGCTTGCCTCGCGATCTTTTAAAAGATCAAAAGATCGTGAGCAAGCTCACTCCCACAGGAGGGTGGGCTAAATCAGCAGGAACACTGCCAGCAATCCACCAAAGATTGCCCATTTTTCCAGGTAGTAGCGCGTGCGATTGCGCTTTTTCAGCTCTTTGCCGCGCAGACGGATCTTGTACAGCCGGGTAAAGGCCCGGTTCAGGCCGCCGGTTTTATCGTTGTCATCGTTCGGTGAGCTGGCCGACGCCATGACGGTGCGGCTGAACCATTGGTTGAAGGCCGCCGCCCAGCGATATTTCATTGGGCGCTCAACGTCACAGAACAGGATGATGCGGTTCTTGTCGGTGGTGTTTTCGGCGTAATGGATAAAGGTTTCGTCGAACATCACCGCTTCACCGTCACGCCAGGCATAGTTCTGACCATCGACATTGATGTAGCAGCCCGGATCATTCGGGGTGTCCAGGCCCAAGTGGTAGCGCAACGAACCGGCGTAAGGGTCACGATGGCGAACCAGTTTCGAGCCGGGTGGCAACTCGGCAAACATCGCCGCCTTGACGGTGCCGATAACATTGAGCAATTCAATCGTGCGTGGGCACAGTTCCACCGCTGAAGGATGGTTGTCGCCGTACCATTTCAGGTAAAAGCGCTTCCAGCCGCTCTTGAAGAACGAGTTGAACCCCACGTCGTTCGGTTGTTCGGAGCGTTTGATTTCACCGGCCTGCATCAGGTTTCGTGCTTCTTCGCGGATTTCTTGCCAGTGGTCCTGCAGGACCTGGAGCTGCGGGAAGTCCGCCGGCTTCAGGTAAGGCTGGCTGGGCACTTTGGAAAACAGATACAAGAAGCAGTTGAGCGGCGCCAGAAACGTGGAGTGGTCGCTCAATTGACGCCCTAGCTTGTGGCGCACGTTGCCCCGCAAGTGGACGTATGCGATGGAAAAGACGTAAACAGCAATAATGATGAGTTTCAAAAGTATCGTCACACAGTAAGAAATACACTGCCCGACTTGCACGCAAGTGGCCCGACATCCTGTAGGAATTGCCGGGTACTGGTGTAGCTGGAAGGGAGCCAAAGCGTAAGGTTAAACACCAGTTTGAGCATTTTCCAGCCTTTGACGACAGATAAGTGTCTGTGTGCGTACAGTCTTTGGTCGGGTTGCGAGTCAGTTTTTGTTTGTTTTGGTCTGTTTTAGCGATGTATGTGCGCCTAAATGCGGGTTTTCTGGATCAATCTGTCAACTTCATCGGCTTTGGGTGACGTCGCCGGCCCCCGGCGAGTAACGGCCAAAGCCGCCGCAGCATTGGCGCGTTTGGCCGCCTCTGGCGCAGCGTGGCCGGCGCTTAATGCGGCAATCATGACCCCGCAATGAGCGTCTCCAGCGCCATTACTGTCGATGGCCTGCACCTTGAACCCGGCAATCAGCTGTGACCCGTGGGCGTCGCTGACCCAGCAGCCTTGCGGGCCGTCGCGCAGCACGATCAGGCAATCGCCGGGCAGGCGCGCTCGCAGGCCGTGCAGGGCGTCGGCAACGGTGCGGGTGGAGATAAAGCCGAGCGCTTCGCTGCGATTGCTGGTCCACAGGTGCAGACGCGGCAATAAAGCGCTGATCAAGGCGGGGTCAATGTTGTGCACCAATGGCCCCGGGTCGAATGTGACGTGCACGCTGCGAGGCAGTCCATTTAGCCAATTGAGCAGGGAGTGGGCTTTGCCCGCATGCAGCAGGCTGTAGCCACTGACGTACACGTAATCATCGGGCGCGACCTGGACGCTTGCCAAGTCTTCATTGGACAGAGTCCCTTCAGCACCAATACAGGAAATAAACGTGCGTTCGGCGTTGGCCTCCGTCAGCGCTACGCACAGCCCGGTGTCTTTGTGCGGGTCAATCTGCTGGATGAACTCGATGCCTTCGTCACGCATGGCCAGACGTGCAATGTCACCGAACTGACCACGACCGTGACGGCCCAGGTAGACGGTGTTCAGGCCGTTGCGCCGGGCGGCGGCCATGACATTGAAGCCGCCACCGGCATGGAAGCTGGCACTGCTGGCCAGCGCATCACTGCCGGGGCGGGGCAAGGTGTCGAGGGCCATGACCAGATCGATGATGACTTGGCCTGTGTGCAGCAATCTAGGCATTGGCAGACCCCGTGCTGGCAGGGCGACGGTCTTTGGCACCGCCCAGCAGTGCATACAAGCCCCCTGCCACCACAAACGTCACTACCCAGCCGAGTCCGTTATGGCCCAGCCATGAGTCGGCCAGCGGCCCGACGAACCAGTTGGCGTCTGAACTGCCGACCTGGGTAAAGCAAAAGCCCAGCACCAGTGCCAGCGCCCAGGAGGCCAGAGCCCGCCATTCAATGCCGCCGTTGTACCAGTAACGGCTGTGACGGCTGAGGTCCATCAGGTCGGCGGGGCTGTAGTAGTGGCGATGAATCAGGTCGACGATAAAGATGGCAACCCATGCGGTGATCGGAATGGCTGTGAGGGAGATAAAGGTAATGAATGGGGCGTAGAAGCTGTCGGCATACAGCATGAAGTACGTCGAACCGGCGAATATGACGACGATATCGACGACAACGGCCTGCACCCTTTTAATCTTGATGCCCAGGGTTAATGTGGTGAGCCCGGCTGAGTACACAGACAAGTGATTGGACAGCAGCAAGCCACCAAAGGCGCTGAGCAGGTAGGGAACCGCCATCCAGGCCGGCAACATGTTGCGTATGGCCGCAATGGGGTCGGTTGCCGAGGCGAGGTCGTGATTGCCGACAGACAACAAGCCGCCCAGGGTAATCAGCAGCACCAGCGGGATACCCGCGCCACAGGCGGCAGACGCCACCAATTGCCGGGCACTGACGCTGCGGTGTTGGTAGCGCGACATGTCGGCGCCCGCATTGGCCCAGCCGATCCCGGTGCCGGCCGCCATGATTCCGATACCGATAATCATGGCGCTGGCCGGCGCCGAAGGGGCGCTGAACACGGCCTGCCAGTTGATGGTGGCGCAGAGAAATCCCGCGACCAGCAGGTTGAGCGCGCCAAACAGGTAGGTGGCCCACTGCTGAATGACCAGCAATGTGGCATGGCCCAGTCCCGAAACGGACAACGTTAGCAGGGTAAAAATGGCGATAAAGAGCAGGGTGAGCAACGGGGTGTGGGTCGCCTCGGTGGGGGTGCCGAACACAATGGCGGACAACGCCAGCAGGACGTAAGCGGCGGTGGTGGTGTTGACGGTTTCCCAGCCTACGCGTGAAATCAGGGAAACCAGCGTAGGGCCAATATTGCCCCGCACACCGAAGATCGCGCGTGACAGCGTCAGACTTGGCGCACGGCCTCTACGCCCGGCAATGGAAATGACGCCGACCACGGCAAATGAGCCTGCCGCGCCGATCAGCGCAACAATGATCACCTGCCAAAAGGCCAGTTGGTGGAAGGCCACCAACGTGGCGCCCAATGGCAAACCGAGAATGCTGATGTTTGCCGCAAACCAGACCCAAAACAGTTGCAACGGGTTGCCATTGCATTCGTTTTCGGGAACGGGCTCTATGCCACGGGTTTCCAGTTGCCCGGCGCTGTGCCCGACGTTGGGATTGCTCATGGGGTGCTGCTCCTGGTGCTGTTTTGCCGTTCGGACACAGTCGCTCGCAGCTGTCTGTGAGCGCTGAGGGTGGGGCGGTCCTTCGCGGTTTTTCAGGCGTTGCGCAGTATCAGTAAGTGTTCAACCAAGGGTTCCAGCTGCAGGTTATTGACCTCTTTGACTTGCTGGATCAACGCCTGCGGCCATTGTTCCAGCCCGGCACATGCACCCAGCATCGCGCCGAGGATCCCGGCAATGGTGTCGGTGTCACCGCCAATGCTGGCGGCGATGCACAGGGCGTTAAAGCTGCTGAGGCTGCCGCTGGCAACCCGTTGCGCAAGGGCAAAGGCGGCCACTACAGATTCTTGTGAAGCGACTGACGTGCCAATGACGTCGTACAGCAAGTCACCGAGGTTGTCCGGGTTGCACTCATGGCTGGCATGCCGGGCCCAGCGAATCCGCGGCCCTATGCGTCCACCTGCGACCCAGTGGCCGTGGTGTTCGGCGATGTAGGCCATTTCTGTCCCTGCATTGAGGGCATGCTCAAGTTTTTTACCGTTGAGACCGCTGGAGATTACCGCTGCCACAGCGGCTGCGCTGGCGATCCCCAGGCTGGTGTTGTGAGTGACCTGGCAGGCTTGTACCACCGCCTTGATGAACAGGTCTGGCTGGCTGATGTCAGCGGCTATGCCGACCGGGGCAATGCGCATCGCTGCGCCATTGGTGGTGCCATAGCGGCCTGATTCTTCAGGGCTGTGGCCTGCCAGAATCATTTCGATTGCGCGCTTGGTTGAGGGCCCCAGTAAATCTTGAGAGCCTTTGGCCTGCATCACGGCTTCCCAGGCGATCAGGCGTTGCGCGAGGGTGTTTGGATCTATATCGCCATTACCGTCAACCAGCAGTTGGGCGACCAGAATCGCTTGCTCGGTGTCGTCGGTGATTGAGCCTTTGGGCATGTTGGGGGCGATCGGCTGGTCCGCTGGTGCGTCTACCAGCCCGGTGATCTGCCCGAAGCGCGCGATGATCTGGGCGCGGCTGAACGACTGGGTAGGCATGCCCAGGGCATCACCCAGCGCCAGGCCATAAAAGGCACCCAGCGCACGATCATTCGAGTTCATTGGGGGCTCCAAAGGAGTGGTGCATGCGAAAGTGCGTCGGATCAAGCCAGCTTTCGACATGCTCCATCAGTCGCCCATGGCGGTCATAGGTGGTGCGTAACGTTTTGAGAAACACCGTACCTGCCGGGCGGCCGAGCAAATAGGCGTCTTCATCGTTCAGGGGTTCGGCGCCTATCCACTGGTCGCCGTGATCGCCAATAAAGCCATAGGCGGCGAGGGTAATGGTGAGTGAGTCATCAATCATGCCGACCCCGGGCAGACCTTCAAGGCCGCCGATTGCGGGGATGAATGAGCGCTCCAGGGATATCGCTGTCCCGTCGCTGCGCCGACGGCGGCGCTCCAGCACAATGAAATGGCTCAAGCCAAACTGAAGATTCAAGTCCGGGCGTTCTACGGCCTCCAGTTTGAGCTGTTCGGTATGGATACGCGCGCCAGTACTGGCCAGGGCTTGCGCCCAACCCTTTTTTTGATCGAGGGGGATACCGTCAAAGGTCACGACCGAGCCTCCAGCAGTGCGTCGAGCGATGTATTTACGCCGCTCCAGCTCCATCAGCGCCTTATGCAGCGTGCTGCGACTGACACCCAGTTCCTCAGCAAGTTGTTCTTCACCGGGCAAGACATAACCGTCTTCCATGAGCCCGCTTTCGATCTGGCGGACGAGCTCATTGACTACCTGTTGTTTTTTGTTAAATCGAGCTTGTTTTATCATGCAGAGAGTAATAGCTCAGGCCTGACAGTTCAGCAACCCGGGAGTTCCATGAAATTTTCACGGGCATGGGCGATGACCGAAGGTGTCGTACGGGGCCCGTAGTACCGGGTGGTGCAAAGCGATTCAGGGCAGGTGCAAGCCCAGTATCGACAACAGGTCTTGTGGGAAGAACAGGGCAGATGTCTGTTGCAAGTCTTGGCGAGACCACCAGCGATGCTGGGTCATGACCTCGCGTTCTTGAGCGGTCCAGCCGCCATCGCTGACCTGTTCGACGCCCACGCGCACGATAAAAAAGCGTTCATCGGCCATCACCCATGCGCCGTCAGGCAGTTGCATCTCAAACACCCGTTGTGCGCACTCTGCGCCCACATCGGCCGCGACGATGCCGACTTCCTCTTGCAGCTCGCGGATGGCGGCCTGTTCAAAGGTTTCTCCCGGCTCTACTCCACCGCCGGGTGTTGCCCAATATTCCTGACCTTGCAAAGCGCCTGTCTTATGGGTGAAACGGAAAAGGAGTACGCGATTCTCGGGGCTTATGACCAGTAATCGGGAGGAGGGTCGCTGGCGCATTGGACTGCTCACTGTGGTATTGATCTTAAAAGAGGAAGGCGTTGCGGCACGGCTGGTGTGCGATGGGGCAGTATGCTTGAACGGGCGCGGCGCGTGTGTGACGGTTTTTGATGTTTAGAGGGGGTAGTCTTTATGACGCAGCACAGCGATTTTGGCGCACTTACATTCAGGTCTGCGGACTTAAATACTCACCTTGAAGCGTGCATACGCTTTAGAGCAGACACTTTTGTCTGCGGCTTCGGCTCTGCTGAACGTTTTTATGGCGAAGATGGCAAGGGCGTTGAGTCTTACGTCACGTGGGTAAAGGAGAAGGCGGCCGCATTGCCAGGATCAGTCGTCCATGTGTGGGATGGCGAGCAGATCATTGGGCAAATAGAGATGGGCCTGGTGCCGAACATTGAGTCGGTGGGCTACGTCAATTTGTTCTATCTGACACCGCAATACCGCGGGCGAGGGCTCGGCGCCCTGCTCGAAGCGTACGCCTGGAAGTATCTGGGCGCTTTGGTGTGCACCTCGTTGCGCTTGTCGGCCAGCCCTACCAACACGCCTGCTTGGTTGTTTTATCAGCGTAACGGCTGGGAAGATTTGGGCCCGCGTGACGATGACCCAACGGTTCGCAAGTTGCAAAAACACGCCAAAGTTAAAGTGTCCGGCGACAGCCAGGTGATCAACCCGGATGACTACCTCGAAACCGCGTTCGGGCGTGAATTTACCCCCGAACGTAATAAAGAAGCATGGGCGCATGCCTATGAACGGCTCTCGAAGCAGTTGGCGCAGGCGCCTGCGGGCGTGTTTGTGTATTTGGTGATGGGTGTACAGGGCGCGGGCAAATCCCATTGGATGTCTCAAAACTTGGGGCGCTTGGGCCATCGTGCGATTGCCTTTGACGCCGCATTGCCCGCTCGGCGTCATCGAGAAAAATTGCTATCGATCGCCCGTGAACACGGGGTGCCGGTGATTGCGATTTTCGTTAAAGCCTCGCTTGAGCAAGCGCTCTTGCGCAACGCCAGTCGCGCGCCTGACAAAAGGGTGCCGGTAGAGGCGTTGAAAAGCGTTTTCAGCCTGATTGAGCCACCAACCGAAGCCGAAGGGTTCCTTTGGGTCGAAACCATTGACGGCACTCGGCAACCCGCTGTGCTGCAAGTGCCCAGCGCCGTATCGGCATAAAGTGGACAACGGTTCGTTTTACATGCCCTGCAGCGTCTGAAGGGCATGTAACAACTTTAGCCGCAGGCCTTGAGGTTGACCGGGCCGACAAATTCGTTGCCCCGGCCCATTACGCAGGCGACTGCTTGGTTGCGTTGGCGCTCCCAGGCTTGCACCGGGTAGGTCTTGTTCCAGGCCTCATACAGCTGCCGATCCTGATTGGAAAGGCGCAAGTTGTAGTGCTTGCTCATATAGAAGTAGGTGCGCGCAATCATCCCGCGTATGGACGGGCGCGGCATGACTTTTTTGGCTTTGAAATCGACTTGTGTCAGGCAAGAGCCGTATTGACCGGATTGTGCGGGCAGCCAACCAAAACTGAAGTTGTTGCGGTCACCGTTAACTTCGCCAATGCTCGGCACCAGGTTGTGCAAATCGGCTTCTGCCACTTTGTAGACCGGGTCGTTACGGGTGCAGTTTTTTCGTCCGCCGTTTTGCCAGCATTGGCGCTGATGGCCAATTTGCCAGGCGGGAACAATGTGTTCCCATTCAATGCGCGCTGCACGGTTGGCATTTTTACGCGGGACGTAACCACAGCCTTTAAGGTCGACGCGGTTGCCGGTGTATTTGCAGCCACAATAAAACTCGGTTGATTGCGGGGCGTAGAGCTTCCAGGCGACCTTTTTAGCTTCGTTGAATGTTTGCGGGGCTGCGGCGTGTGCGCTTAACACAGTAAAGAGGCTGGCAAATGCCAGTAAACGAACCCTCATTGACTCAGTCTTCCTCAGATACGGTCCAGAAAACATTCACGCCGCCACAATCACGGTGAGCGATGGTGACGTTGTCGTTTTCGGAGATTTCTTCCAGCAAGCGTTCCCAGAACTCCGGGTTGTCACCTTCTTGCCGTTCAAGCACCGCCATCCGGTCTTTTTGGGCTTTAGGCGAGCTGATGATTTTTTGTATGCGCATACCGAAAACTTCGTACGGACTTGGAAGGGTAGGCTCTTTCGCCCCTTTTTTAGCCATGATGCAATCCTTGGTTAGCTGTATGCGCATACAGTATTTTACTGCGAGAGATTTGGCAACTGTTTGCACTGCTCGCGCTGCCGGGATGGGACTGCGTTTTTTCGGTTTAGTGCGAAAACAAGAAGAGAATCAAGCAAATAGACCACTCATCCGGGCGAATGAGTGGTAGGAAGCCAAACGCCGGGCGGCGTTTGGCGCGGGTTTTTAGTATTCCCAGAACATCCGCTGCAGCTCTTTGCTGTCTTGGGTTTTGGTCAGGGCGACCATGGCCAGGATGCGGGCTTTTTGTGGGTTAAGATCGTGAGCGACAACCCAGTCATATTTGTCGTCTGGCTGTTCTGCGTTGCGCAGTACGAACCCGCCGTTGTTTACGTGGGAAGAACGAATGATTTGCACGCCATCTTTGCGCAGTTCTTGCAGGGTCGGGACGACGCGAGACGATACCGAGCCATTGCCGGTGCCCACGTGGATGATCGCTTTGGCGCCGTTTTGTGCCAGTGCTTTGTAAGCGGTGTCGTCTACGTTGCCATAGGAGTAGGCGATGCCGACATTAGGCAGGGACTTGATGTTTTTGATGTCGAATTCAGAGTCCATGGTGTGACGCTTGGCCGGCAAGCGGAACCAGTAGGATTTGCCTTCAACCACCATGCCCAGCGGGCCCCAAGGGCTTTTGAATGCTTCAGTCTTGATGTTCATCATTTTGCTGACATCCCGACCCGACTGGATTTCATCGTTCATGGTCACCAGTACGCCTTTGCCGCGAGCTTCTTTGCTGCCGGCTACCGCTACCGCGTTGTACAGGTTGAGCATGCCGTCAGCGGACATTGCAGTGCCTGGGCGCATGGAACCAACGACGATAATTGGCTTGTCGGTTTTTTCAACCAGGTTGAGGAAGTAGGCAGTCTCTTCCAGGGTGTCGGTGCCGTGGGTGATCACAATTCCGTCGACATCTTTGCTGTCTGCCAGCTCAGCAACCCGGCGCCCCAATTGCAGCAAGTTGTCGTTGGTGATGCTTTCGGAGGCAATTTGCATGACTTGCTCGCCACGCACGTTTGCCAATTGGCTCAACTCAGGAACACCCGCAATCAGTTGGTCGATGCCCACTTTGGCTGCGGTGTAAGTTGCGCTGTTGGCTGCGCTGGCGCCTGCGCCTGCAATGGTGCCGCCGGTTGCCAGAATGACCACGTTAGGTTTGGCGGCGGCTTCTTGAGCCTGAGCTGCCGGCATGGCCAGAAGAAGGGCCAGGGCGCCCGGAATAATTGATTTCAAGACTGCTGTTTTCATTGTTCTCTCTCTTATTAGTAAGCGCGCAGATTGGCGCGGCGCACGTCATTGCAAAGGCATGAGCCGATGGAAGGGCAGCACACTCCATGCCACTATCAGTGCCAATTTGTATTTTTGTAACTTGTTGTTTTGTAAGGAGATATTTTGAAATTTTTATTTGGTTTTATGCGCAGTGACGGAATCCCGAACATTCGAGGTGTTGTCTGTTCGGGGATTCGACTGCTTACAGTGTTTTGAAATGCAGAGTGGCGATCTACCAAAACGGAGTTTGGCGATGCTTTTGGAGGGCGCGAGGAGGGGGAGCTCAGATTGATTTTGGGCTGTCAGCAGGTTTGTATTTTTCAAACACTTGGCTAACAAACGCTCTTGCAGCCTCTGTGCCCAGCTCTTTGACTAGAAGATCAATGCCGATGATGGCCAGCTCTTCCGGGCTGCCTGGGCTATAAGAGCATTGCCCTTGTGGCCACTTGGCTTTGATATCTGCATCGATGCTGACTGTTGTCATGGGTATCTCATGAGGGGTTTCAAAAACGCGATTTTAGCAAAATGTCATCTCGAGACGATCAGAATGGTGAAATTATTCATGTCGCTCGCTGCTGACTTATCCACCTTTGCTCGTAGCCACGGCGGATATGCCTGAATGGATGACGGTTTATGGCTCGTACATATTTCGTCACGATTAGGCGTGCGCAGTCGTTATTCAGTCGGGCAAACTCTTGCGACTGTAGGCCTGATCTGAAAATGCGATCAGTCCACATGCAACCTATATGCGCAAACGCTGTCGCAAGGGTTCTGACTATTTATCTTAAGGAGGCTTCATGTCCTGGAAGCTAGCATCATTGGGTTCATTGTTGGCAGTCGCAGTGCTGTCTGGGTGCAGCAGCACGCACGATGCTGTGAAAGAGCCTGTTGCTGACACTGGGCATACGCGTTGCGATGCCAAAGCTGCCGATTTTGCGATTGGCCAAAAAGCCTCTGCAAGCCTGCTGGAGCAAGCCCGTATCAAGGCTGGCGCGCAGACTGCACGGATCTTGTCGCCGCACGACATGATCACCCTTGAGTACCGTTCTGATCGTTTGAACCTGAATGCCGATGACAACGCTGTCATTACCCGCGTTAACTGCGGCTAACGGCATGTAGCCGAGTTTCAGGCATAAAAAACCCCGTCACATGGACGGGGTTTTTTAGTTCGCGGGAGATTTACTCCGGACGAACCTGTGCAGCTTGCATACCCTTTTGGCCTTTCTCAGCCACGAAGGAAACGGTTTGGCCTTCTTTCAGGCTTTTGAAACCGTCGCTTTCGATAGCTTTGAAGTGTACGAACAGGTCGTCACCGCCACCTTGAGGAGTGATGAAGCCGAAGCCTTTTTCATCGTTGAACCATTTTACGGTGCCGGTTTGGCGATTAGACATGGTGTATCTCCAAGAAACTTATATTTTCAGTAGTACTGTGCTGCTCAGGCCAACTGGGCACACTTGGCTATCATAGTCGAAATGTGCGCTTTGGGACCCCCCCTGAGCTGTAGTTTGCAGCATTGTTAGCTTTTGTCTGGCGCTAAAAAAGCCTTGGGGCCCCGTTTTATGGGGCTTTCAGGGCGAAAACGGACTTAAAAAAAAGCAACTAATGAGGCGTATTTTTTAGTTCAAAACTGCATTTGGGCCGTTTTCACCTTGTTTATTGCCTTGCTAAACCCTATTTCTTGGGTTGAGGGCGTGCTTTGCACTGCGCGATTGCATTCAAGGCGTCCTGCTGCAGTTGGGGGTTTTTTGCGCCTTCCGGGCTCATCAGTTCTTTGATTTGAGCCGTGGTGAAGTTCTTTTCGATTTTGTCGGCGCCACATGCGCAGTGCGCTTTGGCAGCCTTGTCGCCGATGGTTTTTGCAGCTGCGGGCACGCACTGGGCCGTGTATTGAGCTTTCAAGTCTTTGGGCCAGGCAGCCTGGGCGCTCAGTGGCAACAACAGTGCCAGTGGTGCGGCGAAAGCCAAAAGATGAGTCATGCGCATGTGATGCTCCTTGCGATCGTTGAATCTGAAATGGTGTCACTCACTATCTGAGGCACTAATTAAGCTCAAGTTCATCATTTCGCAAAATCCGCTGGCTGTTTTTTACGTAAAAAAAGAGGGAGGGGCGAGGCTCAGGCATCTGTGTTAGCATGCCGCCCTTGGCTGATTTGTGTGAGGGTGAGCTCTTGGGCCGCCCGACAACGCCATAAACTTTTGATTTGAATTCCAGTCACTCTGGTTCGGTTTCCGGTTGGCCGCAAGGCTCCTGCCACTGTGAGGCAGGTACACCACCGAATCGCGTACTGGCTCATCCCAACCCACGTGACCTTTGGTAGGGGTCACCACTAGGAGAGGAGGCGCCATGCCAACTATTACTCTTCCCGACGGCAGTCAACGTTCATTCGATCATCCGGTCTCTGTGTCCGAGGTCGCTGCTTCCATTGGTGCAGGCTTGGCCAAGGCCACCGTGGCCGGCAAAGTCAACGGCAAGCTGGTTGATGCCTGCGACCTGATCGAGCATGACTCCACCTTGCAAATCATTACGCCCAAGGATGAAGAGGGGCTGGAGATCATTCGTCACTCTTGCGCTCACTTGGTCGGTCACGCAGTCAAGCAGTTGTACCCGACCGCCAAAATGGTGATCGGTCCTGTTATTGACGAAGGTTTTTACTACGATATCGCCTTTGAGCGTCCGTTCACTCCGGATGACATGGCGGCTATCGAGCAGCGGATGCAGCAACTGATCGAAAAAGATTACGACGTCATCAAGAAAGTGACGCCGCGTGCTGAAGTGATCGAGCTGTTTGCCGAGCGCGGCGAAGACTACAAGCTGCGTCTGATCGAAGACATGCCGAACGAACAGGCCATGGGTCTGTACTTCCATGAAGAATACGTTGATATGTGCCGCGGACCTCACGTCCCGAATACGCGTTTTCTGAAATCGTTCAAATTGACCAAGCTGTCGGGCGCCTACTGGCGTGGCGATGCCAAAAACGAGCAACTGCAGCGTATTTATGGCACGGCCTGGGCCGACAAAAAGCAGCTGGCTGCTTACGTTCTGCGTATTGAAGAAGCCGAAAAACGCGATCACCGTAAAATCGGTAAGCGTCTGGGCTTGTTCCACACTCAAGAAGAAGCGCCGGGCATGGTGTTCTGGCACCCGAATGGCTGGACGCTGTATCAAGTGCTTGAGCAGTACATGCGCAAAGTACAGCGCGACAATGGCTACCTTGAGATCAAGACTCCTCAGGTAGTGGATCGCAGCCTGTGGGAAAAGTCCGGTCACTGGGCTAACTACGCTGAAAACATGTTCACCACTGAGTCGGAAAGCCGCGACTACGCGATCAAGCCGATGAACTGCCCTTGCCACGTGCAAGTGTTCAACCAGGGGCTGAAGAGCTACCGTGAGTTGCCACTGCGTCTGGCTGAGTTCGGTGCTTGCCACCGTAACGAGCCGTCGGGTGCCTTGCACGGCATCATGCGTGTTCGTGCGTTTACTCAGGATGATGCGCATATTTTCTGCACTGAAGAGCAGATGCAGGCCGAGTCCGCCGCTTTCATCAAGCTGACTCTGGATGTGTACGCAGACTTCGGCTTTAAAGACATCGAGCTCAAGCTGTCGACTCGCCCTGAGAAGCGTGTAGGTTCCGACGAGTTGTGGGATCGTGCTGAAAGTGCATTGGCTTCAGCGCTTGATAGCGCGGGTCTGGCGTATGATCTGCAGCCGGGTGAAGGTGCATTCTACGGTCCGAAGATCGAGTTCTCGCTAAAAGATTGTCTCGGTCGTGTCTGGCAGTGTGGTACCTTACAGCTCGATTTCAACCTGCCGATCCGTCTTGGCGCTGAATATGTGTCCGAAGACAACAGTCGCAAGCATCCCGTTATGCTGCACCGCGCGATCCTCGGATCGTTCGAACGCTTTGTCGGTATTTTGATCGAGCATTACGAAGGTGCGTTCCCTGCGTGGCTGGCGCCAACTCAGGCAGTGATCATGAATATCACTGATAAACAGGCAGAATTTGCCGCCGAAGTTGAAAAAACTCTCAATCAGAGCGGATTTCGTGCCAAGTCTGACTTGAGAAATGAAAAGATCGGCTTTAAAATCCGCGAGCATACTTTGCTCAAGGTTCCCTATCTTTTGGTTATCGGAGATCGGGAAGTCGAGATGCAGACTGTCGCTGTGCGTACTCGTGAAGGTGCTGACCTGGGCTCGATGCCCGTCGCCCAGTTCGCTGAGTTCCTCGCGCAAGCGGTTTCCCGGCGTGGTCGCCCAGATTCGGAGTAATTATTATTAAGCGTGAAATGAGACAAGATAAACGAGCTGCACCGAAAGCCCCGATCAACGAGAATATCTCGGCACGCGAGGTTCGGTTAATTGGCGCTGACGGCGAGCAGATTGGCATCGTCTCGATTGATGAAGCGCTTCGTATCGCTGAAGAGTCCAAGCTGGACCTGGTAGAAATCTCAGCGGACGCAGTCCCGCCTGTTTGCCGGGTGATGGACTACGGCAAGTCGATCTTCGAGAAGAAGAAGCAGATTGCTGCGGCGAAGAAGAACCAGAAGCAGATTCAAGTAAAAGAAATCAAGTTTCGTCCAGGGACGGAGGAAGGGGATTACCAGGTAAAACTGCGCAACCTGGTACGTTTCCTGAGTGATGGGGACAGGGCCAAGGTGTCATTACGATTCCGCGGCCGTGAGATGGCCCACCAGGAGCTGGGTATGGAACTGTTGAAGCGGGTTGAAGCTGACCTTGCCGAATACGGGACCGTCGAACAGCATCCTAAGATGGAAGGACGCCAACTGATTATGGTCATCGCCCCGAAAAAGAAGAAGTAACCACCAGGGCACGGCAGGCCTTGCGGTTATGTTTATCAACTGAATGCGGAGTATCCGAACATGCCAAAGATGAAGACTAAAAGTGGTGCTGCTAAGCGGTTTCTGAAAACTGCAAACGGTATCAAGCACAAGCACGCTTTCAAGAGCCACATCCTGACCAAAATGTCGACCAAGCGTAAGCGTCAACTGCGCGGTAGCAGCTTGCTGCATCCGTCTGACGTGGCAAAAGTCGAGCGCATGCTGCGCCTTCGTTAATTTTTGGATCAAGACTAGAGGAAGTAACTCATGGCTCGTGTAAAGCGTGGCGTCATTGCCCGTAAACGTCACAAAAAAATTCTGAAACTTGCTAAAGGCTACTACGGTGCACGTTCGCGCGTATTCCGTGTTGCCAAGCAAGCGGTAATCAAGGCAGGCCAATACGCCTACCGTGACCGTCGTCAGAAAAAACGTCAGTTCCGCGCTCTGTGGATCGCTCGTATCAACGCTGGTGCTCGTATCAACGGTCTGTCTTACAGCCGTCTGATCGCTGGCCTGAAAAAAGCTTCCATCGAGATCGACCGTAAGGTTCTGTCTGATCTGGCAGTGAACGAAAAAGCGGCGTTTGCTGCGATTGTCGAGAAAGCTAAAGCCACCTTGGCTTAAGTACCCCCGACAGTTCTTGCGCTCACTGTGTGGGCGTAAGCGCTAAACGTCTTAAATAGGGGAAGAGCCTTCAAGCTCTTCCCCTATTTTGTATCTGGAGTCTGTACATGGAAAACCTGGATGCGCTGGTCTCTCAAGCACTAGAGGCTGTGCAAAGCGCTGAAGATATCAATGCCCTGGAGCAAATCCGGGTTCAATACCTTGGCAAAAAAGGTGAATTGACTCAGGTGATGAAGACCCTGGGGAATTTGCCGGCAGAAGAGCGCCCACAAGTGGGGGCCCTGATCAACGTTGCCAAGGAACGTGTCACAGAGGTTCTCAATACGCGCAAGGCACTGTTTGAGGAGGCTGAACTGGCCGCCAAACTGTCTGCCGAGTCTATTGATGTGACTCTGCCTGGCCGTGGCCAGACCTCCGGCGGTCTGCATCCGGTTACCCGGACTCTGGAACGTATCGAACAGTTCTTCACTCACATTGGCTACGGCATTGCCGAAGGCCCTGAGGTCGAAGACGACTATCACAACTTCGAGGCGCTCAACATCCCAGGCCATCACCCGGCCCGGTCGATGCATGACACCTTCTATTTCAACGCGAACATGCTGTTGCGCACCCATACCTCGCCGGTACAGGTCCGCACCATGGAATCGCAGCAGCCGCCGATACGCATCGTCTGCCCAGGCCGTGTGTACCGTAGCGACTCCGATATCACTCACTCGCCGATGTTCCACCAGGTCGAAGGCCTGCTGGTTGATCGCGATATCAACTTTGCGGACCTGAAAGGGACCATCGAAGAGTTCCTGCGGGTCTTCTTCGAAAAAGAATTGGCCGTGCGCTTCCGTCCGTCGTACTTCCCGTTCACTGAGCCTTCGGCCGAAGTGGATATGGAATGTGTGATGTGCAGCGGCAAGGGCTGCCGTGTCTGCAAACAGACCGGCTGGCTTGAAGTCATGGGCTGCGGCATGGTGCATCCAAACGTGTTGCGCATGTCTGGAATCGACCCGGAAGAGTTCTCGGGCTTTGCTTTCGGCATGGGCGTTGAGCGTCTGGCCATGCTGCGTTACGGCGTGAACGACTTGCGTCTGTTCTTCGATAACGACTTGCGGTTCCTCGCGCAATTTCGCTAGTCGTAACGAATTCTTAGGAGAGCAGGATGAAATTCAGTGAACAATGGCTGCGTGGTTGGGTTAACCCGCAGGTAGGTCGCGACGAACTGGTTGCTCGTTTGTCGATGGCCGGTCTTGAGGTCGATAGCGTTACGCCGGCCGCCGGTGTTTTCAGCGGTGTTGTTGTGGGTGAGGTGCTCAGCACCGAACAGCACCCCGACGCCGATAAATTGCGCGTGTGCCAGGTCAGCAATGGCGCCGAGACGTTTCAGGTTGTGTGTGGTGCACCCAATGTGCGCCCAGGCCTGAAGATCCCGTTCGCCATGATTGGTGCCGAACTGCCAGGCGATTTCAAAATCAAGAAAGCCAAGCTGCGGGGCGTTGAGTCCAACGGCATGCTGTGCTCGCAAGCTGAGTTGCAGGTTGGCGAAGGCAATGACGGCTTGATGGAATTGCCAGTCGATGCGCCGGTAGGCGAAGATTTTCGCGTCTATCTGGACCTGGAAGACGCCAGCATTGAAGTTGACTTGACCCCTAACCGCGGTGACTGCCTGTCGCTGGCGGGCCTGGCTCGGGAAGTGGGTGCGCTGTACGCAGCCGAGGTGAAACGTCCTGTGGTCGCTGCTGTTGCAGCCGTGCACGATGAAGTCCGCCCTGTTGAAGTGCTTGCGCCTGCTGCGTGCCCGCGTTATCTGGGGCGTGTCATCCGTAACGTAGATCTGTCCCGTCCTACGCCGCTGTGGATGGTTGAGCGCCTGCGTCGTGCAGACGTGCGTAGTATCGACGCTGCTGTCGATATCACCAACTACGTGATGCTGGAGCTGGGTCAACCGTTGCACGCATTCGATCTCGCCGAGATCAATGGCGGCATTCGCGTGCGCATGGCAGAAGAAGGCGAGAAGCTGGTTCTGCTTGATGGTCAGGAAGTCGCCCTGCGTAGCGATACGCTGGTGATCGCGGACCACTCCCGCGCATTGGCAATTGCCGGTGTCATGGGTGGTGAGCACAGTGGTGTCTCGGCAACGACCCGCGACGTGTTCCTCGAAAGCGCATTTTTCGATCAAATTGCTGTTGCAGGCAAAGCGCGTTCTTACGGATTGCACACTGACGCTTCGCATCGTTACGAGCGTGGCGTGGACTGGAAACTGGCACGTGAAGCGATGGAGCGGGCCACAGGCTTGCTGCTGGAAATCACCGGCGGTGAAGCGGGTCCAATCGTTGAAACCGTCAACGAGCAATACCTGCCATCCATTGCGCCGATCACCCTGCGTGCTGCGCGTATCACCCAAATGCTGGGTCTGGAAATGGACTCTGCTGAAGTCGAGCGTTTGCTCAGCGCTTTGGGCCTGACCATCTCCGCCGACGGGGCAGGGCAGTGGCGCGTAGAAGTGCCAAGCCATCGTTTCGATATCAGCCTTGAAGTTGATTTGATCGAAGAGCTGGCCCGTCTTTATGGTTACAACCGTCTTCCGGTTCGTTATCCGCAAGCTCGCCTTGCGCCACAAGCGAAAGCTGAAGCGCGTAGCGAACTGCCAGAATTGCGTCGTCTGTTAGTCGCGCGCGGCTATCAGGAAGCAATTACTTACAGTTTTATCGATCCGAAGCAGTTCGAATTGTTCAGCCCGGGTGTTGAGCCTCTGTTGCTGGCCAATCCGATCTCCAACGACATGGCGGCCATGCGTGCTTCCCTGTGGCCGGGCCTGGTTAAGTCCTTGCAGCACAACCTCAATCGTCAGCAAGACCGCGTTCGTCTTTTCGAAAGTGGCCTGCGGTTTGTAGGGCAACTGGAAGGCTTGAAACAAGAGCCGATGCTGGCTGGCGTTGTATGCGGTACCCGTCTGCCGGAAGGCTGGGCGCAAGGTCGCGATGTAGTCGACTTCTTTGACGTCAAGGCTGACGTAGAGGCTGTGCTGGGTTTTGCTGGCGCGCTTGATGACTTCACCTTCGTAGTGGGTAGCCATCCAGCTCTGCACCCTGGTCAAACCGCTCGCATTGAGCGCGATGGCCGTGAAGTAGGCTACGTCGGTGCGATCCACCCTGAGCTGGCTAAAACCTTGGGCCTGGATCGTCCAGTGTTCCTGTTTGAGCTGGTATTGGCAGAAGTGGCTTCGGGCAAAATGCCTAAATTCCACGAACTGTCGCGTTTCCCGGAAGTCCGTCGTGACCTGGCGCTGTTGGCCGATCGTGACGTTGCAGCCAGCGACGTGCTGAATGTAATCCGTGAAAATGCAGGCGAATGGCTCACAGACCTAAGGCTATTTGACGTTTACCAGGGTAAAGGTATTGATCCGCTTAGAAAAAGCCTTGCAGTTGGCTTGACCTGGCAGCATCCATCGCGCACTCTTAATGACGATGAGGTGAACACCACGACACAAAATATCCTCACCTCGCTCGAAAACAGGTTGAACGCCACGTTAAGGAAGTGACGTATGGGGGCTCTGACGAAAGCTGAAATGGCGGAACGTCTTTATGAAGAGCTGGGCCTGAATAAACGCGAAGCCAAAGAATTGGTTGAGCTGTTTTTCGAAGAAATCAGGCACGCTCTTGAAGACAATGAACAGGTCAAATTGTCAGGTTTTGGCAATTTTGACTTGCGTGACAAGCGACAGCGGCCTGGCCGCAATCCGAAAACGGGAGAGGAAATCCCGATCACGGCTCGCCGTGTGGTCACCTTTCGTCCAGGGCAGAAGTTGAAAGCCCGAGTAGAGGCCTATGCTGGAACCAAGTCATAACGACGAGCTCCCGCCGATCCCAGGCAAACGCTACTTCGCCATTGGCGAAGTTAGCGAGCTCTGTGCGGTAAAACCGCATGTGCTGCGCTATTGGGAGCAAGAGTTTCCTCAACTCAACCCCGTAAAGCGTCGCGGAAACCGCCGGTATTATCAGCGCCAGGACGTGCTGATGATCCGGCAAATTCGCGCGCTGCTGTACGACCAAGGTTTCACCATCGGCGGCGCTCGTCTGCGTCTGTCAGGCGATGAAGCCAAAGACGACACCACGCAATACAAACAACTGATCCGCCAAACGATCTCCGAATTGGAAGACGTTTTACTGGTACTTCGCAAATAAACCTGCATTTAAAATACTTTCGTATTTCAAAAGCTTAAGGTATATTTCTCGACGTTCTAGCAACACGCAACACAGATGTAACGCCTAGTCGGGGCGTAGCGCAGTCCGGTAGCGCACTAGCATGGGGTGCTAGGGGTCGAGTGTTCGAATCACTCCGTCCCGACCATATTATTCAATGACTTAGCCCAACTTTCGCGAGTTGGGCTTTTTCATGTGTGGGGACTTTTGCGTGACTTCTCCAAATTTCACGCCTGCTTCCTCTTCAGAATTGTCAGTACCGACCCGCGCGAGTCGGTTACTGATACCTTGTATGCAGCCTCAATCAGTTGATCCAGCTCTGCCGCTGAGTAATGACTGGTGATGCTTCCGTTCTTATGTCCTAGCAATGCTTTGCAATCCTCCTCAGTCACGCCTGCTGCACGCAGCCTTCTGCCAAAGGTGTGCTTCAGGTCGTGAATGCGGATTCTGGAAAAGCCATCATGTGCTGGCCGCAAATACTTCTCCTGCCATTTCTTCGCCGCCCTGACCCTGGCCTTCTTCCAGGCTGCGTCATTCATGCGGTGAACCATTGTTTCGTCCCCATCGCCGTCTGGCTTGCCGAAAGGGAGGACGTACAGCTTGTGCTGGCCTCGCTGCTTCTCAATGACCGACTTGGTCACGGTGCGGGACACCACCAAGCGTTTATCCCGGTTCTTAACTTTCGACCAGAGAGTTCGAGTGGAGTCAAAAAAGCACGGTAACCAAATCCACCACCGCAATCTCCCAATACCATTGAGTCTTGCAGATTTCCTGCACCCAACACCTGATTTTAACCTTGAGCATAGTCTCCATTTACCAGCGGACCAAACCAACAAGCCATCGGCATGGGCAGCGAATGCATCACCCTCAAAGGCGCTATCTACCCCGGTTTTAAAGGCGGCCTCAAACAACTCGACACCCTGCGCAGCATCGGCGCCAAGCTCCAGCCACTAGGCCTGACCACTGGCTACGGCGACGACCTGCAGAACCGCTAGCGTCGACGAGCTCGACACCCTCTGCCAAAACTACTACGGCCACCTCAACGGCACAGTCGAAGCCGTGCTCGATGCCAACCAAGGGTTGGCAGATGAGGTGCAGCCGTATCGGGCCGGGGTGGTGATTCACTTGCCGGATGTGGTGGGAGCGAGTGAGGAGGGGGTGATGTTGTGGGGTTGAATAGTATCTTTACACTAAGCTCCCCTCACGACCTTAATCTCCTGCGCCAAATCGAAGCTTTTAGAAAATGCTTGGGCGCCCAAACTTTTTAGTTTTAAAGTTGTAAGAGATGTGTGTTTGGCTTTAGGTCTGTAGTGGCCTGAGTGGTTGGTAACCATGTATCCGTTACTGGTGTTGACTATGTAGCCAGCGCTGATTACATCATTGTTCAGCCCTAACTTATTTGAGATGTATCTTGTGATGCTCGGATGTGAGGGTGCTATCGCTGGGTCTCCCTTAGGGTAGGAAGCTATCGCTAAGTCGTTATTTTTGTTGAGCACGTATTTGTGGGTTGTGTTTGGCTGATTTAGTATGCTGAGATCATCTGCGGTTTTTGGGACTGTGATTGTAGTGCGTTTGAGCGCTAGATTACCCTTCAGAATAACATCTGCGGCGATATCATAAAAAGGATCGGCATCATGATCAATAAGTGAGGATGTTTTTTTTATACGCGTAGCGCCAATTGCTTTGTATTGAATAGGCGTTCTGTTTCTTCTGAATATGGGGAGATAGCGCAGCACTCGGTCCAGTAAGGAAGCTGCACCACTAGGATCGCTACGATTAATTGGATCGTTTAAACAATAGGCGTATGCATTTAACCCGCCCTTGTCAAATGGACTTAAGTTGTCGGGTGTGTTGAAACGCATCAATACTGGGCTGTAGGCACGGTGGCCGTTACCTAAAATGTAGTGTTGAGTAAAGAAGTCTCTGTGTTCTCCACTGAACTCTAGTAAGCAATTTGAATTTGTTAGGTGTGTGTTGTAGCCATGGCAAGTATAAGAGAAGGTTCTGCTAATGTCGGGGCTGGTGGTGTGTAATGTTGAATTGTGGTTGTCGTTAATAAATAAGTCTGTCGTATGTTGGGAGGTATTTTTTTGTGCGAGAGGTAAGTTTCCGTAGCGGAAGATACTCGTTAGCACCTTGTTGTGTAAGTGTAATGTTAGACGGTTTTCTTGATAGAAATATTGTCTGTTTGAATGTTTATTTTGGTTTGATCCAATTAATCGATCAAGCGGATCGTACTGATAGTAACAAAGAAGATTTGGCATACATTAAGACCTGTTTGAAGATGCTGTGCTTCTAGTGTTTATCAGGGAGTTTGGTGGTTGTATACCTAGCAGATGTGATAGGTGAAGAGGCTTGGCATAGTCATTACTTGGCGAGTTTTTAAGTGCTTCGTCATGCACAGGGCAACTGGTGTTTAAAAAACATCGAAGAAGAACAAACCGCCTTCCTGCAAGGCGGCATCCCCCGTAAACAGGGCTCTACCTTGGAGTTTGTGCGCTATGGCGACGACCTGCAGAACCGCTAGCGGCGACGTGCTCGACACCCTCTGCCAAAATTACTACGGCCATCTCAACGGCACAGTCGAAGCCGGGCTCGATGCCAACCAAGGGCTGGCTTATGAGGTGCAACCGTATCGGGCCGGGGTGGTGATTCACATGCCGGATGTGGTGGGGGCGAGTGAGGAGGGGGTGATGTTGTGGGGGTGACTCTTAGCTCTGGTGCTTTTGCACATACTGTTGCAGTGCTTGATCCAAGCGAGTTTGCCAGCCGCTACCACCCGCTTTGAAGTAGTCCACCACTTCTGGAGAAAGCCGCAACGTGACCCGCTCTTTGAGCGGAGCTTTTTGTGGTCCGCGTTCGCCTCGACGACGAACAGTTGCTTGAGCAAAGAACGCATCAACGGCTGCCGGATCATTGGGGTCATACAACTCACCAGTTTCTGGCGTTACAGGCTCATCGGCAGCGGCTTCACGCTGGACACGTTCCCAATCAGTCTTGCTGAAGGTTTGCATAGTGTTTTCTCTCCTGTTTTGAAGCGCGGCGCAATGAGATAGCTCGAACATCCTAGTCGCGTTCCACGTAAACCAGCACCAGAACAACCCCCATAACCTCGACCATAGCGATGTCCAGCAACCGATCTTCATCCTGTCGAGGCGAGCAGAGTGTGATCTTGTTCGGTGCGTCGTACACCAAGCCAGCATCTGCCAAGTCAAGACCATGCTTGGCAAGGTTGGCTTGACGCTTAGCATCGTCGAAAACGATCATTGATTTTATCGTACTCACAAATAAATAAGCGGGCAAGGCGACTGTGGCAGCAAGCAGACAGAAGGCGAGCGGCGAAACTAGCCTGTTTGGGCTTTTTTTAAACCTTCCCTGATTCTGTGTTTTGTGTGGGAATTTTCTAATTTGGAGTATTTATGACCCCCACCTTTCGCATCGTCGCAGACGGCGCCGACATCACGTCGTTGATCAATGACAGCCTGCTATTGCTGCGCACCACTGACAAACCCGGAATGGAGTCCGACGACTTTGAACTGCGCATCGATGACCGCGACAGCGCCGTCTCCCTGCCAAATCGTGGGGCCAGCATCGAAATTTTCCTCGGCTACATCGGCACAGCGCTGACCCGGTTAGGACGTTACACCGTGGATGAAGTCGAGTTGTCAGGCCCGCCCGATACCTTGGTGATCCGAGGCAAAGCCAGCGACATGCGCGGCAGCGGAAAAACCACACGAAGTGGCAGTTGGGAAAGTGTCAGCCTGGGCAGCATCGTCAATGACGTGGCAGTGCGAAATGGCTGGTTGCCCATCTGCCCGGTGACGACCGAAGTGCCCCGGGCTGATCAACTGAGCGAGTCAGACTTCAACACAGGTGCCCAGTTCAGACACCGTTATCTCCAAATCCCAGATGGCATCTGCTCAAACAAGTACGCAGCGCTGAATGTGTAAGAGTTTTCGACAAATCCTGGCGGAGTTTTGCTGGTAGAGGAGGGTGTCGCCTTTGGCCTTGTCCGTTGTCGATATTTCTCAGCGGCATCTGCACGCAATGCTGTTGCGGCAGCCGAAAGCACACCCTGCAAATGGGGCTCTACCGGCCGGCAGGCCTGATTGACCGTGCGGTTGGACGTATACGCTCTGCATAAATCCAAACCCGCAGGCGCATGGTTGAGGTTGATCACCACCTCCAACGCATCGGTGGGGGACGGGGTGACCCGCGGCGGCGATTTGCCCGGTTGCAGGCCTTGACACAAGATCAAGGACTGACCGCTGTTTGTGATTTATTGGAATCACGCTCACGCTCATCGTTGCCGGTGAACGTTAGTTTCACCGCCGTGGCGTTGCTGGCAGGGAGGTATGCAGATGGACAATCTGCATCCGTGCTTGTATCGCAAATTTACGATTGTTCAGCCTGGATCTGGAGGTCGATAATGAGTGGCATGAATCGCAGGCGTTTTATCGTTGGCGCCGGGGTTGCTGGCACTTGCGTGCTGTTTGGGAGCAGTCCGCTGTTCTCGATGAATCCAACACTGTCCGCAGCCCACTCCGGGGTCGCACGATTTACCCGCCTGGATGTCAGTGCCCAAGACTTCCCGGTCGGCATTCTGCAGGACTACAGCAATGCCATTGCCACGATGTTGAGCCTGCCGCCGCAAGATCCACGCAACTGGTACCGCCAGGCGCTTGTCCATCTTCTCGATTGCCCACACATAAACTGGTGGTTTCTGCCGTGGCATCAGGTCTATCTTGGCTGGTTCGAGAAAATCTGCCGGGACTTGAGCGGTAACAGTGCATTCGCACTTCCGTACTGGAACTGGACCCACGTGCAGCGCGCGCCCGAGGAATTTTTTTCAGCTGGGCTGGACCCGACCAGTGATATCTTCCAGCAATCCATGTATGTGTTCAGGGACAAGCTCGACGAGACCCTGGACGGAATCTGGAGCGGACTCAGTGATCGACAACGCGTGCTGTTGGGGCTGCGCGGCTACACCGAACTGGAGATCCTCGCCCCGGAGGTGCGGCTGTATTTTATGCAGCACAACAATACAAGGGAGCTTAGCCAGGCCAATCCGGAGTTCGACGACGATAGTAAACAAGGCACCAGTGGCGAGTCTATTCACCGAGTATTGGCATCGCGAAAATTCGTCGGCTTCGGTGGCCAACTGGCACAGCACCATAGCGTGTTCAGCGGCTCGGATTTATTGGAGAGCTTGCCGCATAATTCGGTGCATGCCGCGGTTGGCGGCACGATGCTTTCGATGCTCTCGCCAATTGATCCGCTGTTCTATCTGCACCACGCCAATGTCGATCGGCTCTGGCAGGTGTGGACTGAAATGCAGACGTCCGAAGACCTTCCTGGTCACCCCGAGCCCGAGCAATTCGAGGCTTGGGCGGGGGAGTATTTTGAGTTCTTCAGCGACGAGTATGCCGCGCCGGTACGCGACCTCCCGCTCCAGCACTATCTGCAGGCCGATCGTTTCGACTATTCCTATCATCCGTTGATTGTGGGTGAGACGCGGCCCTTGCCACTGGCGCCGGTACGCAGCGGTACGGTGTACGATTCCATATTGAGCGCCAACAGCATAGGCGCAGACCAAACCATCGATGCTCAGATTGACGTCCCCGCTGCGGTGCTGCTGGATGCACTGGACCGGCATGGAGCTTCACTGCTTGTGGATGTTCATATGGAGTATCCGGTACCTGCCAGTGCCTGGGAGTTGGAGTTGCTGCTCATGCCAAACAGCGGCTCTGCTGCGCCTTCCGTATCGATCGGTAAGCTGAAAATTCTGGACATGCGCATGCCGCATGCAAACGATCAGCATGGACAGCACCATGCAGGCTCATTCGCTCTCAGCGTGAATGCGGCATTGAGCCGGCTGCATGGCACCGGCGGACTGGATCCAAACACCGCGCTCAAGCTTGCCCTCAACGCAAGTTTGAGCGGACTACGGCCGCCGCAAAGCAATGCACTTCAGATACACGGCATGCAGGTCCGGGTCGTGGGCTAGGTCCTGCAGCTGGGTGGTCTCAAGATGCGCGTTGCGTGTGCTGAATCTTGGAGTTTGTACGCTATGGCGACGACCTTCAGAACCGCTAGCGGCGACGTGCTCGACACCCTCTGCCTTGCCATCTCAACGGTACGGTCGAAGCCGTGCTAGATGCCAACGAAGGGCTGACAGATGAAGCGCAATCGATACCGGATGTGGCGGGGACGAGTGAGGGCGGGAGGATGTTACGGGGATAAGGCGATTTCAGTATGGGGGCTTACATAATTCTTTTTTGGTGGGTTGTTAGATTGTATTTCTGAAAGATGTTCTTACTATTAGAGTTCACTCCTGAGTTGCTTTGATTGGAGTTGTGGCGCATTTTTAATTCGCTGCATTTAGGTTTCTAAACGAACTAATAAACATCAAAAGGATTATTGATTGTGAATATTGAAACCAAGAACTGGAAAGCTCAGATCAATCGTATGCCTCATGATAATTTTTTTCGGGTAGATGGTGTTGTCACTGTTCCTCACTCAGCCATTTTGCTTAGTCTGGAGGTTAGCCCGACCAGGACAAATCTTTCGACCTGCGGCTGGATCTTAAATTGACGGTTCCCCAAGACATCGGTCTGGACGTATTAACTGATAAAGCAGTGACCTATAAGATTGCTGGCGAATCAAATGTTACAGGGGTGAGTATTTTCTTTAATGGCGAATATTTGCATCATATTGATGAGGTTTTAGTTACGCATTGATTTTATTTTAAATAGCACTGCCTGTTTTTGTCTTAGGCAGAGCTGTTTTTTCGGTTTGTAGATATCGGTTACTCAGGATGAACGTAACGAAGACTTCCATTGGGTGTGTCCAAATTATGGATGGACTTTACCATTCGTGGCATGCGGCCACTATTTATTTGTATGAGTTTGATAACTGAAAGCCCGCTGAGTAGCGGGCTTGGATTTAAATCGAAAAGGTATTCTCAAGCAGCTTTCGATGGGGTCAAACTTTTCTTCAGGCTTGCTTTGAGAGTAAGCATTTGATCCCCGAGCTCATCAAGTTTGGCTTTTCCCAAGATCTTTTTCGCGTGAGGAAACATGTCGGTTTCTTCTTCTTCAATGTGGTGTTCCAAGAGTTCTTTGATCACTTTTACGCGACCGGCGAACTCAGGGCTTGTCGGATCTGTGCCCTTCAGGTCAGGCAGTACCAGGGAGTCGACTGTGCGATGCTCCTCTTTGGCCTCATAGTACATTTCTGCCTCAGCTTTCCCGCCTGCAGCTTTATAGGCCGGGTAAAGGATTTCCTCCTCAAGCTGGGTATGAATGCTTACTTCCAGTTCAAGCTTTTCCAAAAGCTCCGTGCGTTTCTTGACGGCCCGATCAGTCGACTCGCTTAACTGACTAAGAATGCCTTTTACTTTTTCGTGGTCGGCTTTCAGAAGGTCGATGGCGTTCATGGTATTCCCTCACTATCAAGGATGGTGGGTGCCGATCTTTGCCGGCAATGTCCTTATGCCTGTCGCATTTGCCGTGCCAGTTTTCCTGGAATATTTTTTCGCTTAAATTCAGTCGGTTGCGTTGGATGGTGGCTAATGGCGCTCATGCAGCATGCCCGATGCTGTCTTTAGGATGATGCATAAATCCCTACTCAATTGTTCAAGCGGGATTACACCTCACTTAGTCGTCATTTTAATGAACGCTTCCTGTGCAGGCTGGTCAACCTCATACCACCCCAGCGAGCGCATAGCTGTGGTGACTTCTTCATAAAGTCTGCTTGATGGGTCAGCAACGTATTCGCTATGAAC
This sequence comes from Pseudomonas sp. FSL R10-1350, assembly GCF_009600525.1. Classification (NCBI taxonomy): domain Bacteria; kingdom Pseudomonadati; phylum Pseudomonadota; class Gammaproteobacteria; order Pseudomonadales; family Pseudomonadaceae; genus Pseudomonas; species Pseudomonas sp. FSL R10-1350. Next base: position 37,326 of record NZ_WIVR01000023.1, on the reverse strand, counting down.
GGGCTAAAGGATTCTGAAAGCCCTGCCTTAGCACTGCCCGATCTGACAGAGGATTGATCAACGCACTCGCTGCGCCACGTCCACAGAGGGAATAACTGATGACTTACAAAAAACCATTTGCCGCTTTAACCATCGGGCTGCTTTGCTCACTGTCCAGCCTGTCCTTTGCCGCCGATGAGCCTAGCGTGACGCTTGATCGACCAGGTGCCGGCGCAGTGGAAATGAAGATTGGCGATATAGTCCCGGCTGAATATCAACGTGAGAGCCTGGAAATCAAAGACTGGAAAAACCGCAAGCTTAAAGCACCTGAGCAGCATGAGCAGTGGGTGGAGATCAAGGGCAAATACATGTTGATTAGCGTCCCTACCGGGACCATTAAAGAGATGGTCGACAAGTAATGAAATAGCGCTGGCCTGAGGTCGAGCGCTTCTTTCAGAGCGCATGCATTTCGGCGAGGTCAGCACTGTTGCTGCCACTCAAAGAAAAGCCCGCTCGGCGGCGTAATGCTGTTCACTTATGAGATGCGTACGAGTAACTGTAGGAGCGAGCTTGTCTCGCGAGCTTTTAAAAAGTCAAAAGATCGCGAGACAAGCTCGCTCCTACAGGGTTCGCTTTCGCTTATGTGAACAGCATTGCGCTCGGCGGCGGGCTCTTTGAATCGCCCGGATTCTCATAGCTGGCAGTCACTGTTATCTGAAACGCTATCGGACTCTGGTGCGGCCTAAAATTCTGTTGGCATCTTGCGCAGGGGGAAGCCCAAACACTTTTGCATAATCACGGCTGAACTGTGTTGCACTTTCATAGCCGACTTCGTATGCAGCCGTCATGACGCTCTTCGCGCTTGCCAACATCAGGGTTCTGGCCTGAAGCAGGCGCACGCGTTTTTGATATTGCAACGGGCTCAGGTTGGTTACTGCCTTGAAGTGTCGATGGAACGCCGAGACGCTCATTGACGCTCGTTCTGCCAGGCGCTCAACACCAATGGGCTGCGCGAAGTCTCGGCGGATCCATTGGATTGCCATGTTTACACGCGCCATTGCACTGTCCGGCGCCGCTATCTCTCGCAACATCCAGCCATGGGGCCCCTGGAGGACCCGAAAGATAATTTCACGCTCGTAAACCGGGGCCAGGGCAGCGATAGCGTCCGGATCACCCATTAATCTCAGCATCCGGACCCAGGCATCCATGAGGTCGCTGGTCATTGACGCGACTGAAAACCCAGGGTTGCTCTCGATACGGCTGGCAGGTTTGGGCAGGTCACTGAACAGCGCTGATAACACCACTGGGTCGAGCGTCAGGCTGACCGCCAGGTAGGGCTCTCCGGATTCGGCAGGATGTACCGAGCCCACAGCGGGCAACTCGATAGACATGACAAAGTATGTCGCAGGGTCATACCTTAAGGTTCTGTCCCCTACCGTCATGCTCTTACTGCCTTGCAGGATCACATTGATCATCGGGTCATAGACCGCTGCGAGCATGTGCTCAGGAATTTCCCCCTGAACCATGGCCACGCGGGGGATGCCCGTTTCGGTACGGCGATTTTCAGCGGTGGCCGCGAGTGACCTGAGTTCGTTCAGTTGATTGTCCATACAGGCATGCTGAGGCCAGGTGCCAGCAGCCTGCAAGCGAAAAGCACAAACAGGCAGGTTTGGAGCAGGAACAGGTACGTTCCTGGCAGGACCGATAAGTACTCTGGTCATACATTTGAATGACAGAGGAACAGCATATGAGCGTAATCGTCATAACGGGCGGCAGCCGCGGCATCGGTGCCAGTGCCGCCGAGCATATAGCTCAGCGTGGTCTGGGGGTCATCCTCACTTACAACGCTCATCCAGAGGCGGCCGCCAAGGTGGTTGAGCGCATCGAAAAGGCCGGTGGCAAGGCGGTAGCGCTCAAGCTTGATGTATCCGACGTTGGCAGTTTTGAGGCGTTTCGCCAGTCAGTGGTCGAGACATTGCACGAGACTTGGGCTGTCACCACGTTGAGCGGGCTGGTGAACAATGCCGGTTACGGTTTGTTCAATCCCTTGGCAACCGTCAGCGAAGCGCAGTTCGATGGACTGTTCAAGGTGCACCTTAAAGGTCCGTTTTTCCTCACTCAAACATTGCTGCCGCTGTTGGCGGAAAACGCCAGCATCGTCAATCTGACCAGCGCCACGACGCGTGTAGCCACCGCCGGCGTTGCACCTTATGCGGCATTCAAAGGTGGGCTAGAGGTGCTGACTCGCTATATGGCCAAGGAATTTGGCGGGCGGGGTATACGGGCCAATGCCGTATCACCCGGTGCCATTCGTACTGAGTTGGGCGGGGGATTGAACGACGAGTTCGAAGCGATGCTGGCCGCGCAAACTGCGCTGGGCAGAGTCGGAGAGCCGGATGACGTCGCACGCGTCATTGCAATGTTGCTGTCGCAGGACAGTGCGTGGATCAATGCTCAGACCCTCGAAGTCGCGGGCGGCTACATCATCTGAACTCAGAAGGATTTTGTCATGCTGGATCATGTCTTTTTATCCGTGAGCGATATCAGCCGCTCCGTACGCTTTTACGAAGCAGTGTTGACGCCGTTGGGTATCACTGCGCGTCTGGACTACGACGGTAAGGACGGCCCGCCGGGGCATCCTGACTTGAAAGGCTTTGGCGCCAGGGGGCGAGTGTTTTTCTGGTTGCGCGAAGGGATCGTCGAAGGGCGAGCCGCTCACGTAGGTTTTGTTGCAAACAATAAAGCCGAGGTGGACGCGGCCTACAGTGCAGCCATGGTGCAGGGCGCCGTCGACAATGGTGCGCCTGGTCCCCGTTTGCACTACGACCCCGATTACTACGCCGCCAATGTGCTGGACCCGGATGGATACAGCCTGGAATTCGTCTATAAAAAATGGCAGCACACCCAATGAGCACTCTTCTGATCTACGGAGCAACAGGCTATACCGGCCGCATGGCGGCAGAGCGGGCGAAGGCGCTTGGTCTGAATTTTGAAATCGCCGGACGCAATCACACCCGGCTGGCGGCACTGGCAGCGCATCTGAGCGTACCGTTTCGTGTGTTCGATGCCGATGTTGATGCCGAGAACTCATTGTCTGGCATCTCGGTATTGCTCAATTTCGCGGGACCGTTTGCACACACGGCTGAGGTTTTAATGCGCGCCTGCATCAGGGCCGGGGTCGACTATCTGGACATTACGGCCGAGATCAACGTGTACCGTTTGGCAGAACGGTTAGGCGCTGAAGCCGCTTTACAGCAGGTCATGCTGTTGCCAGGCGTCGGATGGGATGTAGTGCCAACTGATGCGCTGTCGGTGCAGGTGGCCAAGCGTATTGAGCAGCCTTTTGCACTGAACATTGCACTTCAGGTGCCAGGCTCAATGTCTCGTGGATCAGCCATGAGTGTCAGCGAAATCATCGGTGCGGGGGTACTCGCGAGGGTCGCTGGTGAACTCGTTGCAACACCCGATGCGGCGCCCCGTCATTTTGATTTTGGTGAAGGTCCGGTTCTCTGCGTGCCACTGTCTTTCGGTGATCTGGTGACGGGCTGGCATTCGACCGGCATCCCTAATATCGCGATGTTTGTGCATATTTCGGGGGACGCTTTTCCAGAAGGCGATCTGTCACTGTTGCCCGAGGGGCCCACCCCGGAGCAGCGGGATGCGCATCGCGCCCGTGCAGCAGTTGAGGTCACAGGCAGCGATGGCGCCATTGCACGCTCAGTCATCGAAACCGTGAATGGCTATACCTACACGCCGCTGGCGGCAGTGGAAGCGGCACGGCGGGTATTGAACGGTGAGCGCCTGTCGGGTTTTGCAACACCGGCGAAGGTGTTTGGAAGTGGTTTTGCCGAGAGTATCGAAGGGACTCGGATCACCGATTTTTAAGGCTTGGGGCAGTTGTTCATGAGGCTGTTGCGAGCGCTTTGCTCTCAATCTTCGCGGGCCTTGAAGGCTTGAATCGCGCAGCGTCCCGCGCCGGTGGCAGACCATACAGGCGCGCGTACTCCCGGTTGAATTGAGAGGCGCTTTCATACCCAACGGTGTAGGCGATGGATGTTGCATCTAGTGTGTCGAACAACAACAACCATCGCGCCCTCAACAAACGCAGGCGCTTCTGATACTGAATCGGGGTCATGGCCGTCACCGATTTGAAATGCCGGTAGAAGGCGGCCACGCTCATGTCTGCCATGACGGCCAGCGGCTCTACCCGAAAAGGTTCGGTGTAGTGCTCACGAATCCATTGAGTGACACGGCGGATCTGCATCATCCGGCCATCCGGCCGCGCGACATCCCGAAGAATCCCCCTAGTGGCCCCTGTAACGCGCGGAACAAAATTTCGCGCTCAATCATCGGCGCCAAAATTGCAGTCTCATACGGGTGATCCATGAGCCGCATCATGCGCAGCCATGCGTCGATCATGTGCGCGGGTGCAAGCACGCCCTCGAAACATGCGCTTTGCGCCGCCCTTGGCGTTTTGCCTTCGTCCATCAACAGCCCAGCGATCACCTCAACGTCCAGCGTCAGGCTGACCGCGAGATAGGGTTGATCTACTGCACTTGCGTGAATCTGACCCGTAGCGGGCACATCGACAGGCACCAGGAAATAGTGGCCTGGCGAGTAACTGTAAACCTCTTCCCCGATTGACAGGGTCTTGGTGCCCTGAAGCACCAAATGCAGCATCGGTTGATAAACCTGGTTGGCACAGGCCTCGGCCCGCACCATCGCCACACGGGGTAATCCGGTATCGGTCCACTTGTCTTGTGCGCGCATCACGATGCTGCGCAGTTCTGCCATTGGTTTTTCCATGCCTTCCACCGTGAGCCAAACCCCGGGGCATAGCAAGCCAACTGATAAGAATAGGCAAGTATGTGCGACTAACCGGCAAACCACGGCGGCTTCAATGCCCGAATACTGATGGCAAGCGGCTCGATGCCTTGCGGTTGTTTATCGACTGACTGCACCGAAGCCTTCTGTCACGCAACGTCAAAAGGGCTGGTCATGAAACTCGAAGGAAAAATAGCGGTTGTCACGGGCGCATCGAAAGGCATCGGTGCCGGGATCGCCAAAGCTTTGGCCGCGCAGGGCGCAACAGTCATCGTCAACTATGCCTCCAGCAAGGCCGATGCAGATGTTGTGGTGGGCCATATCACAGAGCACGGCGGTTCAGCATTCGCCGTACAGGCTGACATGAGTCAGGCAACTGATGTTGTACGCCTGTTTGAAACAGTCCGCACGAAGTACGGCTCCCTGGATATCTTGGTCAACAATGCCGGCGTCGCGGTGTTTCAGATGATCGATGACCTGACCGAAGAGGCCTTTCACAAACAATTCAATCTGAACGTGTTGGGCTACCTGCTTGCGGTACGTGAGGCCGTCAAACTGTTGGGGCCGACAGGCAGCATCATCAATATCAGCTCAATTCTGAGTACTGATCCCTACCTCGCGTCGAGTGTGTACTCGGCAACCAAGGGCGCGGTCGATACATTGACCTTCGCACTGGCCAGAGAGCTGGGGCCGCGTGGCATCAGAGTCAATTCGATTTTGCCGGGGCATACGAACACTCCTGCTACCGACGGCAATTTCGCCGGGGCGTTCGGTGAGAAACTTATTGCTGGAACTCCGCTGGGACGTTTCGCAGAGCCTGAAGACATCGCACCGCTGGCCGTGTTTCTGGCGTCTGCAGACTCGCACTGGGTGACAGGCGAATCCATCCGCGCAGCGGGCGGTGTGCGCGGTGTCGGTTACTAGCGCGACGTTTAAGCCTTCAGGCCCACGCTGGCGTGCGCCTGAAGTGTCGGTTGGCGGGTAAACGACCGGATCAGGCTTGGGCCATGCCACCGTCTGCAAAGAGTTCGGCGCCATTGACGAAACTGGAGTCGTCACACGCCAGGAACAAAGCAGCCTTGGCGATCTCATCCGCTTCAGCGACTCGGCCCATCGGGATGAGGGTACCCAGATAGTCGATCATGCCTTGCTGCTGCGCCGGATCATCCCCCGCGTACCCCAGCAAAGCTGGCGTGCGCACAGGCCCCGGGCTCAACACATTGACCCGGATGCCGGTGCCTTTGAGGTCAAGAATCCAGCTGCGAGCCAGATTACGTACCGCCGCTTTGGACGCAGAGTAGACGCTGAATGCCGCCGTGCCCGCGATGCTGGCGCTAGATCCTGCAAGAATGACTGACGAATCGCTGACCAGCAGTGGCAGTGCTTTCTGGACGGTGAAGATCAGCGCTCTGACGTTCAGTCCAAACGTCTCATCCACTTGCTGTTCGGTGATCTGTCCCAAGGGCAGTAGCGTGCCACCGCCCGCGTTTGCGTACAGCACATCGATTCGCCCCGCCTCGGTTTTGATCTGTTCGAACACATGATCAAGGTCGGCCATCCGGGTCGAGTCTGCCTGTATGTACGTGACGTTGGCGCCGATAGCGTTGTGCGCCGTTTTTAGCGCCTCTGCGTCACGTCCGGTGATGTAGACATGTGCACCTTGTGCGGCGAACAGCTTGGCGGTTGCCAGGCCGATACCTTGGGTGGCGCCGGTGATGAGTGCGATTTTGCCGTCGAGTCTGTCGGACATGATGAATACTCCTGGTGCCTTAATAGCCTGGCCTGAAGGGTTCAGGTCAGTAACTTGGGGGGAGTCTAGGAGCGTCGTCTCTAGGGCAGAAGCCCGTGAAAATAGAGACATAATTCATCTGGATGGATAATCAGACGTGTGTATTGCAACGGGTCCTCAGCGTCGCTCAACGGCTTGGGTGCTACAACTTTCGTTGTTGAACAGCTCAACTGCCCAGTCGATAAAGGCACGCAATTTTGCGCTGGGGTGGCGCGTTGCCGGATAGACCAATTGCAGTGGATGGGGGGCAGGGGCCCAGTCCTCAAGTAACGGCACCAAACTCCCGGCAGCCAGGTGCGCCCGCGCGCTAAAACGAAAAATTTGCCCGATCCCCATCCCGGTCAGCACCGCTTCGGTCAGTGCCGTACTCTCGCTCACGCTGAGGGCAGGCTGACCATTGACCTCGTATGTCTCATGACCTTTGGCGAAGTGAAGCGGCAGTGTCTTTCCGGTGTGCGAAAAGAAATAGCGTATCGTGCGGTGGTTTTGCTCAAGCGCTTGTGGGTGAGTCGGTATGCCAAAAGAGGCCAGGTAATCAGGCGTCGCACAGGTGACGAAGTCTGCATTGCACAGGTGGCGTCCAATCAGCGAACTGTCCGGTAATGCGCCGCCGCGAATGACACAGTCGACTCCATCGCCGATGAGATCCGCGGGGCGATCGTTGACCCCAAGCAGCAATTGCAGGTCAGGGTATCGGGCATGAAAATGCGGCAGTGCCGGGATAATGACCAGATTGGCCAGCGATGAACCAATGTCCACGCGAAGCCTGCCTCGGGGGCTGGCGCGTGCCTGACGTGCGGCGAGATCCATTTCGTCGAGCCCTGCGAGCAGGTTCAAGGCTTGCTCCCGGTAGGCTTCACCGGCCTGGGTAATAGTGAATGAGCGTGTACTGCGTTCGATCAGCTTGGTGCCCAAGTGTTGTTCAAGGTCCTGAAGCAGTTTGCTGACGGAGGAGCGTGGAATGTTCAACGAATCGGCTGCTTTCGCAAACGAGCGGGCGTCAGTGATTCGGATGAAAACCCGTATGGCGAGAAGTTGATCCACAGCTGCGCTCCAGGAAAACTTAGGGGGATGGCTCACATTTCTCTAGCATTTAAGTCGGTAGTGTCTCGATTTCTCGGGAGTCGAAATCAGCCTGGGCCTGCACGACCGCAGCCAAGTGGTCGAGCGTCCAGAGATACAGGGCGTTGAAAGGGTGTTCAAGTGTCCTGCCCAGCGGGGTGATGCTGTATTCAACCGCCACCTGCGAGGAGGGAATGACACGTCTTGCCAATATGCCATTGCGCTCCAGACGTCTTAGCGCCTGGGTCAAGGCTTTTTGGGTGATCCCGTCCAGGCACCGTTTAAGCTCATTGAATCTCAATGGCTTCTCGCACAGCGCTGCGAGAATCAGCACCGACCACTTGTCAGCGATCTGATCGAGTAGAAAGCGGCTGGAGCAATCTACGCCTCGGTCCGGGGATGCAGAGCCTGAGTGTGCTGCGGTTTGAGCGGTGGTTTCGCGCATGGGTTTCCTTGGGTATACCTGATAGCTTCAAAGTGCGTAATTGATATTAGGTATACAAAATATACCATTGGACTTCTACCTATCCGGAGTTGCCCATGTCATCCCTCTATCAAACAAACACAGTCGATCATCTCGCTGTCGTTGACACTCTTTACCGCTTCGCTGCTGGCATTGATTTGCGTGACGAAGCATTGCTTCGCTCGGCTTTCACACAGGATGCTGTTTCCGACTTCAGGCCTGCTGCAGCCAAGGCCGGCTTTGAATATCCGGTGCTTGAAGGTCGGGACGTCATCGTTGGCGCGTTATCCAGTTCGCTAAGCCAAGTTGATACGACCCATTCGGTCAGCAATCCCCGAGTGACAATCGAGGGCGACACGGCACATCTTGATGCATTGGTGGAGGCACAGCATGTGCTTAAAAGCGATCCTGCGCGCCACTACTTGATGAAGAATCGCTACGACATCAATTTGGTCAGGCTCGGTGAGGTCTGGAGTATTCAACGGGTGACGGTCGACAACGTGTGGCGCACGGGCGACCCCTCAGTGCTCATGGGCATCTAACAGCGAGGGGCTCACGCTTTTCGGCCAGCGATAATACTGGTTGATGTCGGCATACAGCCTCACGGCACGCCGTGGGGTTTACTGACCCCCGCAATGACTGAATGATGGCTTAAGACCCAGTGAGTTACCCGGCCAAACCCCGCATCCCTCACTCCCGCTTCCAGGCCATCTCATTACCCGAAAGCATCGGCACCAGCGACCGATCACACATATCAGCCATGGACAACAGTTTCTGCGCTTCTTCGCGATCACCTGCCTGAATCAGTCGCCAGGCTTTGACGCGCATCCTCTGGCCGTGGTCATAAAGGTTTTCGGAGGCTCTGGCTATTCCCTCGTTACCTGAAGGCTTGTTCATGGGGTGGGTTCCTGCTGTGTTCAGTGGAGAGTCACAACACGGCGGCTCTCGCCAATGCGGATTCTGTCTAACGCCCGGTTTAATGCATCAAGTGCTTCAAGCAGTGCTTTAGCCTCGGTTTCTCTGCCATCGCCCCATAAACGTTCTGCCATTTTATTGAGTGTCAAAATGGAGCGCTCGATATCTGCAGCAGTAGCGGCTGCAGATGTTGCAGTTTGTTTCTTCGGCATTGTCACAACTTCTGCAGTTCTGGATGGGCAGCCATCTAACTATCATTGATCCGCCTGGCTTGCCAGCCCCGTTATGTATCCCGGTGGTAATGAGGTTTTGCGCAGGCCTGTGTGCGTGATTTCGCTGGACACTTAAATTGTAAAAATCCAGTTGTAGGATAAATCCGATATGCGGTGAAGCAATGGCCGGCGCAACATCAAACGACCAGGAGGGTGGTGATAAGGGTGATTCAGCGAGTGGTAGTGATCGTGTGCATGGTCTTGCAGGCACAGACGGCTTTGGCAGAGGGGTTGCAGGAGATTGCCGTCGCGTTGGCCTACCCGCGAAAAGAAGTCATCGCCAAGATAGCCGAACGCAAGGGTGGGGATGTTGTATCGGCATTGATACTGGAGAGGGCGCTGATAAGAAAACGAGCTGACGGCGCCCAAGGGTCGCCCTGTGAGCAAGTAGAGGACAGTTTAAAGTCGGGTTGCCTGCTGTTGGTCAGCGCCAATGCGATCAGTGACGGTAGATTCGATGATCTGCGAGGTATTTTCGCAACGCTTGATACTCGTGCAAAGAATCAGTTGTTCCAGCTCGTTCCTGTTGCTTTATTCGAAAAGTTGGCAGCCTTATCGCCTACGCGATTGATCAGCCAAGCTGAAACCAATATTGCCTTGAGTACGGAGAGCGAGGGCTTTTTGCAAGACAGCACAAAGCCTGTTGTCGATATCGAAATAAATGGGCAGAAGGTAAGCGGCGCACTTGATACCGGTGCCAGTGTCACCCTTATCAGCGAACAGGATGCAAGGCAACTTGAGTTAACGCCCCTGCACTATGACGCCGAGATAGGCACTAATTATCGGGCTGGCAAAGTGAAGGCGGCTTTGTATCAGATCAAGGAACTGAAGATCGGCAATACGCAAATGCGCGATGTTGTGGTTTTAGTTGGAGGGCAGATGACGCTTATTGGTCTGGATATGATCTCGCGATTCGACAGTTTGTATCTCTCGCCGGAGCGTATTGCCATCAACCTGTCTGCTCATGAACTTGCAAGCCTGGAAAAAGAGTGTCGAGCAAGGGTGTTCCTGAACAGCGATTTCATGCGCTTTAACCAATTCTTGTACTTCATCGCCAAAGTGGATGGCAAAAGTACGATCGTGGCACTGGATTCCGGGTACTCGGGCGACTATCTGGCGACTGCGATCATGCCGCAAGGTGCTGTGCGGGACATCACATCCAGTGGTGTCGTCAACGACGCACGCGGGGCGGCTTACGAGCAACCTTACAGTGCCGAGGTCGAGGTGGAGGCGGGTAATAAAACAATCCGGATGCCCGCGATCTTTTCGGGGACTCGCAAGCTACCTGCACCCTATGTGCTGGGCTGGAGGGGCTTCTCTCACTACCACTTGGTTTACAACGTTAAATCTGCAAGAGCGTGCTTGATATGAAACCACTTAAGACACTGCTCCCGTGCTTGTTAGCACTGATTGTTCTGCAGACCTCTGCCAGTGCGTTAACGATTGAGGATGCTCGCGCCGAGTACTCGGCAGGGCGCTATGACAACGCGTTCTCCATGGCTCAGCAATTGGCTGCGAATCCCGATGAATTGGCGGCCAGGCACATGATGGCGGGTCTTAAGCTGACGGGCAAAGGCACGCCCAAGGATGTTCCCGGCGCGCTGGACATTTGGAAAGCGCTGGCGGCCAAGGATTATGAGCGGGCCAACGCAACCTTGGGCGCCCTGTATCTGGCAGGTGGCGATATCGAGCAAGATCTCGACCTGGCCAAGACCTACCTGGAAGCAGCGGTCAGGCAGAAAAATCCGGAAGCTACCTACAACCTGGGTTTTATGTACCAGCATGAACTTGGAGTTAAGTTTTCTGAGCAGAAGTTTCTCGATCTCTACAATCTCGCAGCCGCAGCTGGCTATGCAAAAGCGTTATTACAGTTGGGCTTGCTCAATGAGCGCAACATCCTAGCCGATGCGTCGATGCAAAAGGCTTGCGATTTCTATGCGCGAGCAGGTGAGGCAGGATTGGCGCAAGGAGCCTTTCAGGCAGGTAAGTGTTTTGCAACGGGTAACGGAAAAGCCAAGGACCTCAAGGCGGCCTTTCGTTGGTATGAAATCGCGGCACTCGCCAACGACTCGATGGCACAGGCCAATCTGGGCTACATGTATGAAAAGGGTTATGGCGTTTCCGCCGATATGGCCAAGGCCTACAAGTGGTATCGGCTCAGTGCTGACAAGATTCCATCGGCGGCGCAACGGGCCGCAAACCTCACCGAAAGTGGAAAACTGGACCCGGACCTGACAACGGAACAGCAGAAAAAACAATGGCAGGATGAACTCGCCAAGAACATCGAGTTGGGCAGGCAACGTGACGGAATTCTCTTCAAACAATAGGCTGTCTGCCTCAATAACATCCGGCCAAAACACTCCCGAGCCACCTTGCGCACATCTCCCCGAACCTGCGAAAACCATGTGCTACGCTCTTTCGGGTTTGAATCTACCTTTCTTTTCAACTGGGAGTGCGCAATGAGAAGCATCATATCCACGTTAACAATCACCCTCGCAGCGCTAGTGCTCAGCGCCTGCGTCACTAGTGGATCTAATAACGGCGGGGAGTTTGAAATCCGTACGGGCGTGCTTGAGCAAGTTGAACTCACGCAAGTCAAGTCAAACCATGACAGTGGTATTGGCGCCATTGTGGGCGGTATCGCGGGTGCCGGTCTGGGCAGTTTGATCGGTGCAGGCACCGGGCGGGACGTGGCAATGGTGGCGGGTGCGCTGGCGGGGGCCGTGGGGGGTAATTACGCCGAGAAGCAAAATTACGACAAACCTCGTGAAGCGCAACAACTCATTGTGCGCCTCAAAAGCGGTGTTCTGGTGTCAGTAACCCAGCCGGTTAACCCGGCCTTGGCGCCCGGCATGCACGTGTACATCGAAGGCTCCGGCAGCGGTGCGCGAGTTATTCCGCAGAACTGATGTGCGCTGTTCGGGCGCACGATATTAAAAGCTCAGGGGCTGCACGCCCCTGAGCTTTTTGCCAAACCAGTCACTGCTACAAATCCTCATTTCCTTCGTGCAGCAGGTGCGTCTGATAAATCATGCGTGCGCGATTTTTTGGCGTGCTATACCTAGTTAAAATCCCAACTTAAAAATTAAAAACATGCTCTCAATATTCCATCCCATTGATATGTATTCGTGGTTGATTTTAGTGTCGATGCTGCTGGTTTTGTGCCTGGCAGCGTTTGCAGGCAAGGTGGTATGGGGCGGTAAAGCTGTTCGCAATGCTGATTTCGATGATGAGCTAAAAGTTGTTCTAGGCTGCATCTTGTCGATGTTCGGTTTATTGGTAGGTTTTATTCTTTCTTTTGCAATAAGCGGTTTGAACTCACGCATGGCCGCCGAAGAAAATGAAGCCGTCGCCATCGGTAATGCATTCCAGCGCACGACGTTGCTCACAGAGTCTCAACAAGAAACCGCAGAGAAGTTGCTGGAGGAATACCTGGCCCTGCGGATTGCATTTTATGCCACCGATGATGACGCCAAACGCGCGGATATCCGCATGGAATCCATCAAAAAACAAGCCTATATGTGGTTTCAAATCAGCAAGCTCGCGAAGGTTAACCCCAACCCGGTCATTGTGACCGTGCTAAATGCAAGCAGTGAGTTGTATGTGGCCCAACAAAAAACCATGTCCAGCTGGCGGCATCAGATACCGGTCGTTGCATGGGCACTGCTTGTGTTAAGTGCGGTCTGTTCCAACTTTTTGATTGGCTACAATGCGCGGGGCAAGTCCGGGAGCAATGTGTTGGTGTGCATCATGCCGATTTTTACAGCGCTGGCACTGTTTATGATTGCGGAGATCGATGTGCCGGGCAAAGGTCTGATACGCGTGGCCCCCGATAACTTGAACGCCTTGATCTTGACCCTCGAACAAGGCGGGCTAACGTTCTAGTGGGCTGAAGTTGCCTGAGCGTGTCAGCGAGTCGCCCCCTCGAATCGCTGACCGATTGGCAGCCAGCCCCATTACCGGGTAACGTTAGCGCTCCAGTCCTTAACGATTTACGCCATGTCCTCGCTCAATTTGCATCGCCTCACCATCCTCGGTTTGATCTTTTTCATTCTCGGCCTGCTCGGCGTCCTTTTCGCCCTGTACAGCATCTATACCGGGCCAAAGCCTACAGAGCCTGCCCTCATGCGCAGTCTGGTGCTGGCCGGGTGCATGCAGTTGACCGGCTGGGTGCTGCTCAACCGCAATCGCTGGCGCATGATGTTCGGCAAATCGCGTAAGTAGTCGTTAGCCTGGCACCCTGTGGGAGCGGGCTTGCTCGCGATTGCACCGACCAGTTGTTACAGGCACACCGAGTTGCCTGTATCGCGAGCAAGCCCGCTCCCACAAGGTGGAGTTCTATATACCGCGCTAAAACAGCAACTCAATCCAGCACTAGGCGGCCCTCAAGCATCTCTTTGAGCACCACCGCCTCATTGTGTGATTGATCCTTGGCCGCATAGATCAGCGTGATGTTGCCTTGCTGCGCCTGTTGTTGGAGTTGCGACAGCGCGGGGTTGTTCTTGAGTTCTTCGCAGTAGCGCTTTTTGAACTCGGGCCATTTTTCAGGTGCGTGCCCGAACCATTGGCGAAGTTCTGTACTGGGCGCGACCTCCTTGAGCCACAGATCAATCCTGGCTTTCGCCTTTGCCACGCCCCGTGGCCATAGCCGATCGACCAGAATGCGCTGGCCATCCGAGTCACTCGGCTGTTCATAAGCCCGCTTCAACATAACGCTCATAGCATCCTCCCTGTTCACGCGATAAGACACAAAGCGTAGCAGGGCAGGGGGCGCACGCCGTTTTCAGGCCGATTGCTGAGCGAACCGCTCTATCAGCCATTTCGCGGCAGGCCCGGGTGGGGCGTCTGTGCGGTAGATCACGTCAAATGTGTAGTCGCCGCGCTCGTATTCAGGAATTTTCAATTTCACCAGCCGGCCGCTGTCCAGGTCTTCTTGGACCATCGGCGTGGGCATGTTGCCCCAGCCGATACCCTCACGCAGCAGCATGTGTTTGGCGCCCAGGTCTGCCAGCCGCCAGGTGCGGTTACTGAGGACGGCGAAGTCCTTGTCCTTGGTCAGGTGCGAGCGATCTGACAGCACCAGTTGCGTCAGTTCGCGCCCGGCGCCCGGTGCGTTAACTTCTCCGGACGCCAATGGGTGATTTGGCGCAGCCACCGGGATCAGCTCGACACTGCCAACAGCAATGCGCTCGATACCGATGAAGCCCTCATTCATCGGGCCGCTTACGCCGATGATGGCTTCGCGGTTCACCACCAGCTCAGTTACGGCCCCCAGTGCTTCCATGTGCAGGTGAAGCGCCACGGTCGGGAACGCTTCACGAAAGGACTTGAGGGCATCCACCACCCGTTCGGCGGGCAGCATCACATCCACGACCAAGTGAACTTCAGCTTCAAGCCCTTGCAGCAGGCCTTTGACCTTGGCGCGCAAGCCATTAATGCCGTTGGTGATGGTTCTGGCCTCTGCCAGCACGGTGCGCCCGGCCTCGGTGAGTTGCGGCTTGCGAGTAGTATGGCGATCAAATAACGACACGCCGAGCTGCGTTTCCAGGTTGGCGATGGAGTAGCTGATCACCGAGGTGGCTCGATGAAGTTTGCGCGCTGCGGCGGCAAAGCTGCCGACTTCCACAACGGTCAGAAACACGCGCAACTGGTCCAGTGTCGGTGTGCCGGGTTCAGACAGCATGCAGGTTTCCTCGAATGTTCGTTGATGGCAGCAGAGTAGCTTGTCTAATAAATCGAATCTAATGATCTAAATTAACCAGCTATTAAGATTAGCGGGGCAGGCGCACCATTTCTTCAACAGAGCGGCTCATACCGAGCCGCATCCAACGGAAGAAAGCCCAATGTCTACCTCCCAACCCATCGCCCATTCGGGCAGCGCCCAAGGCACTCAAACCGACACCGCTCAAGCCTCTGCAGCGTTGATTGGCCGCGTGCTACTCAGCATCATTTTCATCCTCTCCGGTATCTCGAAGCTCGCTGCACCGGCGGCGATGATCGGTTACATCGGCTCTGTCGGGCTGCCGCTTCCACAAGTGGCCTTGGTCGTGGCCATCGTTGTTGAAGTCGGTGGTGGCCTGGCGCTGCTCAGTGGTTACCGCGCCCGCGTTGCCGCAGCAGTGCTGGCAGTGTTTAGCCTGGCCACGGCGCTAGCTTTCCATAACCAACTTGGGGACCAAAACCAGTTCATCCACTTCTTTAAAAACGTCTCCATGGCCGGTGGCCTGTTGCAAGTGGTTGCCTTTGGTGCCGGTCGCTTCAGCCTCGACGCCCGCCGTCGCTGATACGTCCTTAACCACTGTGCCTGTGTTCAGGTAACTCAAGCGCTCAAGCAGAGCCAAGTTCAAAGGAGCTGACATGCTGGAACATCGATTCAAATCTGAACTCAGCGGTGGTGACTTTGGCTGGCTCAATGCGCGCCATCACTTCCGGGTCACGGCCGAGGGCAATCCTGCCCACCGCCCGCTAGGTGCGCTGGTGGTCTGGAATGATGACGTGATCGCCCCCGGCAAGGGTTTCCCGATGCATCCCCACCAAAACATGGAGATCATCTCTTGCCTGTTGGAAGGGGCCGTGACGCATCGCGACAGTACCGGCAGGTACGGGCGCACGGTGGCGGGTGATGTGCAGGTCATGAGCGCTGGCAGCGGTATCCGCCACGAAGAGCGCAATGAGGAAAGCGTCCCGTTAAGGCTGTTCCAGATCTGGCTGCGACCACGGCAAAACGGCGGGCAACCGCGTTGGGCCTCCCGGCCGTTTCCAAAAGGCGAGCGGGCCGGCCAATGGGCTGTGCTGGCCAGCGGCAAGGCGGACGATCAAGGTGCCTTGCCAATCCGCGCCGATGCCCGCGTGCTCGGGGCGACGCTCAAGGCAGGGCAGCGTCTGGACTATTCAATGACCGGGCAGGGCTACCTGGTCCCGACGTTGGGCGCGTTAAAGGTTAACGGTGTTCAGGTGGAAGCAGGGGACGGACTGGCCATCACCGATGAAAGCCAACTGCTGGTCGAGGCCATCGACGATACCGAAGTGATCATGGTTGAGGTGTTTTGACGATAAAGACGATCACCATGACCGGCGGCTCGCCCATAAATCTTGTAGTCGCTGCCAAGGCACGAAGGCTGCGATGAGTGCCTTGGCAACCCATCGCAGCCTCATACATCGTCAGCGCTTAAAAGCCGGGCCTTTAATCAAACGCTGCCCACCAGTTTCGATTCGTTCATTCGGCGCTTGTACGCACTGTCCCGGCTCGCCAGCCAGTAGTACAGCGGCGACGTCACCAGCAGCCCTACGACCCAGGACAAATCCGCTCCGTCGATGTGTGCCGAGATCGGGCCCACGTACAACGGGGTGTTCATAAACGGGATTTGCACCGCAATGCCGATGGCGTAGGCCAGCAATGCCTGCGGGTTGTAGCGGCCATAAATGCCACCGTCGACGCGGAAGATCGAGGCGATGTCGTATTTGCCTTTGTGAATCGCGTAAAAGTCGATCAGGTTGATCGCCGTCCACGGCACCAGGACCACCAACAGCACCAGCACCATGTCGACGAAATGGCCGATAAAGTCTTTCGAGGCGAAGACCGCTGCAATCGCACACGCTGCCAGCACCACGGTAGAGATCAGCGCACGGCTTTTGGCTGTTGGAATCCAGCGATAAGCAAAGGTCTGAATCAAGGTGATAAGCGACAGCACGGCGCCGTACAGGTTAAGGGCGTTGTGGCTGATCACGCTGAGCAGAAACAGCACCAGCATCAACGGGCCAATCGCGCCGGTGGCGAGTTTTACGGCGTCCATAGTGTCCATCCCGACCGGCGTTGCGAGCACGGCCACCGCACCAAAGATGAAGGACAGGCTGGAGCCCAGCACCGAGCCCATGTAAGTGGCCCAGAAGGTGGACGCCACCGGTACATCCGCCGGGAGATAGCGCGAGTAGTCAGACACGTACGGGGCAAACGCGATCTGCCACAGGGCCGCCAGCGATACAGTGGCCAGCCAGCCGGAGATGTTGAACTCACCGCGGGTCAGAAAGTCGGTGGTCTGGATGTGGGTGAAGATATAACCGAAACCCAGCACGATACCGGCGCCCAGCACCCAGGTGCCGATGCGGTTGAGCACGTGGATAAAGCGGTAGCCGATGATGCCGATGATCCCGGAGCCAATGGCGCCGATCACGATACCGACCGGTACGGGCACCGAGTCGACCACGCCGTGCAGGGATTTACCGGCAAGCACGATGTTGGAGGCAAAGAAGCCGATGTACATGACGCCGGCGATCACCACCACCAGCAACGCGCCGAGAGAGCCGAACTGGGCGCGGCTCTGGATCATTTGCGGGATGCCCATTTGCGGGCCCTGGGCCGAGTGCAGCGCCATCAGCACGCCGCCGAGCAAGTGGCCGACCAGAATGGCGACGATGCCCCAAACCAGATTCAGGTGGAACAGTTGCACACCCAGTGCGCCGGTCACAATCGGCAACGGCGCGATATTACCGCCGAACCACAGGGTGAAGAGGTCTCTTACCTTTCCATGGCGATCTTCCGGGGGCACGTAGCCAATCGTGTGCTTTTCGATGAGTGGTGCGGAGGATGTTGCAGTGGTGACCATGATGAACTCCAAGGCAGGAAGAGTACGTGGGCGTACTTCGCAGTGCGCTTTCAGGGCAGCGCTTTGTTGTTGGAGTGATCATCTGTAATGGTGGCAAGCAGGTAAATTAGTAAGTTTGTTGCTATAGACCTTAAAAAATATAGCTCATACCTTTTTTTGCTCCGGTATGTTGCATACACCGCCAACGCTGAAAAAAACGGCTTTTTTCTGCACTTGTTTGGGGCGAAACCCCACGTTTATCGAGGTTCCGATGGCTGCCTACAACCTGCGCCAACTCAAATATTTTATTACCACGGCCGAATGCGGGAGCGTCGCAGAGGCGTCACGCAAGCTTTATATCGCCCAGCCTTCGGTGTCTACCGCCATCAAGCAACTGGAAGACAGCTTTGGCGTGCAGCTGTTTATTCGTCACCACGCCCAAGGCGTTTCGCTGACCCCCAGCGGCGCGCGTTTTTATCGCAAGGCGCAGGAATTGCTGCGCGTGGCCCATGAATTTGAGCAAAACGCCCTAGCGGACAATGACGTGGTGTCGGGCCAGATCGACATCGGCTGCTTCGAGACCGTCGCGCCGCTGTACTTGCCGCGCCTGATTGCAGGGTTCAAAAAGCGCTGGCCGGGAGTGGAAATACGCATTCGCGACGGCGAACAGCAAGAGCTGGTGCAGGCGCTGACGGCGGGCAGCATCGACATGGCCATGCTCTTCGAGCACGACCTGGGCGGCAGTATCGAAACCACGCCATTGATGCCGCCGCAGCAGCCGTACGCGCTGTTACCCGCAGACCACCGCTTTGCGCAGCAGGCCAAAGTGTCGTTGGCCGACCTGGTGCTGGAGCCGATGATTTTGCTCGACGTGCTGCCGAGCCGGACCTACTTCGTGAGCATCTTCGAAGAGCGCGGATTAACCCCGAACATCGTCTTCAGCTCGCCGTCGATCGAGATGGTGCGGGGCATGGTCGGTCGGGGGTTCGGGTTTTCGATTCTGGTCACCAAGCCTTTCACCGAATACACCTACGACGGGCAGAAACTGGTGTGCATCCCCTTGGCCGAAACCGTCACCGGCTCCGGCCTGTCAGCCGTATGGCTGCGCCGGGCGCCGCTGACCAAACCGGTGCAATTGTTTGTCGATTATTGCCGCGAAGAACTGGCCAGAGTCCTCAGCTAACCCTGCCTGGACCTGTAGGAGCGAGCTTGCCTCGCGATCTTTTGATCTTTAAAAAGATCGCGAGCAAGCTCGCTCCTACAAGGGCAAAACTTAAGCGCGGATAGAATCCAGCATCCGCAGCAGCATCGCATCACACCCGGCCAGTTGCGCCACGCTCACAAACTCATCGGGCTTGTGCCCTTGGTCCATGCTGCCCGGGCCGCAGACCACCGTGGGGATGCCCACGGCATCGAACAACCCGCCTTCAGTGCCAAACGCTACCGTGCCGAATTCCCGAGACCCGGAAAACGCCGCAATCAACTCGGCCGCCTGGCTGCGCTCATCGGTGACCAGTCCCGGATACGCTGACAACTCGGTAAAACGGATCGCACTCTGCGCGCTTACCGCCTTCATGCGTGGCAGGACCTGTTGCATCGCATAGGTTTGCAATGCCTCGGCCACTTCACCCGGGTCCTGTGACGGCAAGGCGCGAATCTCAAAATCAAAGCGGCAATCGGCAGGCACGATATTCAGCGCCTTGCCCCCGGCAATCACCCCGGTCTGCACGGTGCTGTAAGGCGGGTCAAAGCGTGGGTCCTGGTGTTCGCGCAACTGGCGGCCAAGACGGCCCAGCTCGCCAATCAACTCGGCGGCATGCTCGATGGCATTCACGCCATAGGGGGCATAAGCCGAATGGCAGGCTTCGCCGTGTACATCACAGCGCATCGCCAACTTGCCTTTATGCCCGAGCACCGGCTTGAGTTCCGTCGGCTCGCCAATAATGCACAGCATCGGCTTGACCGGGCGCTGCTCCAGCACGCTGAGCAACGAGCGAACGCCCAGGCAGCCGACTTCTTCGTCATACGACAAGGCAATGTGCACCGGTATGCGCAACGGCGTCTGCACCAGCGTCGGCACCAGTGCCAACACGCAGGCGATATAGCCCTTCATGTCTGCCGTGCCCCGGCCAAACAGCTTGCCGTCGTGTTCGGTCAGCTCAAACGGCGGCGTTGTCCAGGGCTGGCCATCAACCGGTACCACGTCGGTATGCCCCGACAGCACAATGCCGGGGACCTCGCTCGGGCCAATGCTGGCAAACAGATTGGCCTTGCTGCGTTCTTCGTTGTGAACCAGCTCGCAGCTCACGCCAAAACCTGCCAGGTAATCGCGTACAAACTCGATCAAATGCAGGTTGGACTCGCGGCTGGTGGTGTCAAACCCCACCAGCGTGTGCAGCAGTTCGCGGCTGCGGCTCATCGATCATCTCCCGCCACGCCGTAACCAGGGGAACGGTCAGGCGCGAGGGCGCGGTCGATGTAATCCTGGACCTGCGGGCGATAAGCGTCCCAGAGTATTTGCAGCTCACCGATGGGGTTTTCCTCGGCCCAATCCACTCGCAGGTTGATGATCGGCCAGGTCAATTCGCCCACCACCACCAACGCGGCGGAATGCACCGGACCCGCTTCACCGCCGGCGGCAATGGCCGCATGCATTGCGGCCAGCAAGCGGTCGGCCAACTGGCCTTCACCTTGCTCAAACGCCTGAACCATTGCGGCAATCACTGTGCGGTCAGCGAGCATATTGCCCGCCGCCACACACTGTTCGCCCGACAGCGCATTGTGCGTGCCCAGGGTTTCGCTGCCGCTGAAGTGCACGGTGCGGCCCTGATGATCAATCGCCGTCAGTTGCCGGTACTGGCTGTAGCCGTTGCGGGTCAGCGCCGTGTCGATGGCCGCGCCGGGCGCGAGGCCTTGCTCCAGCAGGTCGAGCACATCCGGGCCCAATGCCGGCAGCGTGATGTTCTGGGTCGACACCGCCCCCACACCAGGGCGTAGCCACGGGCAACGGGCGCCCACGGCAATGCTCGATGAGCTGATGGCGATGCCCAACTGGCCGGTTTCTGCGCAACGGGCGACGATTGAAAAGGTCATGGCGAGCCTCCTTACTCCGGGATTACTGCGATCACGTCAATTTCCATCAGCCACTGCGGCTGACCCAGCGCCGACACCACCAGCCCGGTGGAAATCGGGAACACGCCCTTGAGCCATTTACCGACTTCCTGGTACACCGGCTCGCGGTAGCGCGGGTCGATCAGGTAAGTGGTGGTTTTAACGATGTGGCTCAGGTCGCTGCCGGCTTCTTCCAACAGTTGTTTGACGTTGCGCATGGCTTGCTCGGCTTGGGCTCGCGGGTCGCCGAGGCCAATAAGGTTGCCCTCGAAATCGGTGCCCACCTGGCCACGGACATACACCGTGTTACCGGCACGCACGGCCTGGCACAGGTCGTTGTCCAGGCTCTGGTTCGGGTAGGTTTCTTTGGTGTTGAACATGCGGATGCGAGTGTGAGTAGGCATCAAAAAAACTCCAGAAATAGTTAATCAGGCGCTGACAGGCGATTGCCGAACAACCGGTGCGGCGTCGCGGTATTCAAGGTATTGGCGCTGGATGCTGATGTGGTCGGCCACGTATTTGGCGTCGTGCCACACGCCCCAGATAAACGACGAGCCACGGCGTGACTGCCATGGCAATCCGAGGAAATAGATCCCCGATTCGCTCGACACACCGCGCTGGTGCTGCGGTTTGCCAGCGGCGTCAAAGGCATCGACTTGCAGCCAGCTGTAGTCCACGGCAAAGCCGGTGGCCCAGATAATCGAGGTAATCCCGGCGGCGGCCAGGTCCAGTTGCAGAATCGGGTTTTTCACGCAGTCGGCGTCCGGGAACACCCGGCGGGCTTGCGGCTCCAGCGGCAAATCGAGGCCATTGCGCTCGATGTAAGCGTCTGCCGCATCCAGCAGTGCCAGGTAGTTTTCATCGCCACGCTTGAGGTTTTCCAGCAGGTTGGGCTGGAAGCTGGCGACGCCGTTGTTGAACGCCTGGGTCAGCCCCACCAGGATCATGCCTTGCTGAGCCAGCTCACGAAAATCGATGGTTTTGCCACCGTGGGCGCCGCTGACGGCAATCGTCACATGCTCGCGGCCCGGCTTCATCGCCGCCTGATCCCATTCGCCCAGCACCCCCAGCCACCAGCAGAAATCACGGTTACGGTAGGCGCGGGGAGGGCGGTCGTGGGCACCGACCGACAAATACACCTGGCGCCCGGAGCGTTGCAGTTCATCAGCAATCTGCACCCCGGACGAACCCGCGCCCACCACCAGCACGGCACCCGCAGGCAGTTGCGCCGGGTTGCGGTAATCCGCCGAATGGATCTGATGCAGCGCAGTGTCTTGCGGGGCAATGGCCGGGATCACCGGCTTCTGGAACGGGCCGGTGGCTGCAACCACACGCTTGGCGTCGATCACGCCTTCGCTGGTGTGCACGGTAAAGCCCGGGCGGCCATCATTGCGCACCACCGAGAGCACATCGACACCGGTGCGGATCGGCGCATTGAACTTGCGTGCATAGGCTTCAAAGTAATCGGCGACGCGCTCTTTGGGGGCGAAGCCATCGGCGGCCACGTCATCGAATTCCAGGCCAGGGAAACGGTCATGCCAGGCCGGGCCGTTGGCGACCAGCGAATCCCAGCGCCCGGTGCGCCAGCGTTCAGCGATACGACTGCGCTCCAGCACCAGATGAGGCACACCTTGCTTGCTCAGGTGCTCGCTCATGGCCACACCCGCCTGACCAGCCCCCACTACCAAGGTGTCTATTGTTGTTGTCGCTAGCGTCATGTCTCTGTCCTTGCGCAATGCAGTTGGATTCAGTTCGTGCATGACTTCAAGGCTAGGGGGAGGGCTGTTTTAAATAAAATATTATTAAGCTGGGATGTGAGCATAAATATCAGATACAGACGCCCAATCCCCCCCGTAGGAGCTGTCGAGGAACGAAGGCTGCGATCTTGTAATGTCAGGGTCAAAAGATCGCGAGGCGAGCTCGCTCAGACACACGCAGGGGGCGATTCTTATGCCTTTAAGCTATTTAAAAAGCTGTTTTTAGTCTTGGATGAGCCATCAAAACGCCCTCTATAGTGTCGGCCTTTCCACCCCCACCCACCAAGATTGCAGGTCGCTTCATGCCGTCACGTTTTCTGTTCGCTGCACTGTTTCTGGCGCTTGCCGGTTGCGCCAGTGCGCCGCCCGCTGCTGTACACACCAAAGACCCGGCCAGTTCATCACTGCACGGCGACCCGACGCGACCCGCCCAGGCGCAATGGCTGCGCACGGAGCTGTATTTCTCATTGGGGGCGTTGGGCGGCAGCGGCGCTGACGTCATCAGCCCGCAGCGCTGGACAGAGTTTTTGGACAAGGAGGTCACGCCACGCTTTCCGGACGGCTTCAGCGTGCTTGAAGCCTACGGCCAATGGCGCGACCATGGCGCCCCCGAGCCGGAGCGTCTGAGCACCAAAGTGATCGTCATCCTGCACGAAGGCAACGCGCAGCATGAGCAGGACATCGAAGCCATTCGCCTGGCCTGGAAGCGGATCACCGGCGATCTGTCTGTGCTGCGCCTGTCACAACCGGCGCAGGTGTCGTTCTAGTGTGAAAGTTGCCGATTGTCGTCCAGACGTTCGGCTGTCCAGTCCGGGTCGCTTGCCCGGACCGGATTGACCACTTGCAACACCGCATAGCCGAAGCGTTCCTGGAACAACCGGCCGATGGTGGCCAGCGCTTCGCGGTTGGCGCTGTTGTCGGCATGGATCAGGATCATGATGCGCGACGCCAGCTTTTCCGGCTTGCCGGACGGCCCGCGCCATTGCCCGTTGACCTTGTACCAGCTCAGGCCATCCGGGAAGCGTGGCGTTACCTCGGCAGACAAAAACTCATCCCACGCCTGCGGGTCCACGGCGGCAAAGTACAGCTCACTGCGCACCATGGGGCGGCCATCAAGGTCGCCCGCCAGCAGTTTTTTGTCTCGCGTGACGCCCACGGCGACCACGGCGGCAACCACCAGCAGCAGCGCAAACACGCCCCACTTCTTCATAACAGCTCCTCAGTCGATGACGGCTTGATGCTGGTGTTGCCCAGCAACGCCAGCAAAATCGCGCCCAGCACCAGTACGGCAATCCCCAGCAGTGCGCCGTAACCGACGAACACCACGCTGGAATACAGCATGTACAGGCATAGCGAGAAAAACAGCAGCGGCAGCACCGGGTATAAAGGCACTTTGACCGGTCTTGGCGCATCGGGAAACTTGTGTCGCAAGATCAACAGGGCCAGGGTGCTCAGGCTCAGAAACAGCCAGTACACCGGGGTCAGGTATTCCACCATGGTGTTAAAACCGCTTTGCGAAAAGCTGCCAAACAGCACCAACAACAGCGACACGGCGCCAATCGCCAGCAACGCCCGACGTGGCACCCCATGGCGTTTGTCCCACACCGCGAGGCCGCTCAATTGCGGCACTTGCCGCGCCGCTGCGAAGGTGGTGCGGGCACCCACCAGCAGGGTTGAATTGATACTGGCAATCGCTGAAATACCCACCACCAGCAGAATCAGGCCGACTCCGGGCGCACCAAATGCCCTATTCAGCAGTTCGACACCCGGCGCCTCGCTGGCCGCCAGCCCCTCATAGCCCAGGCCCTGAATAAAGGCCCAGTTCAAGGCCAGATAAATAGCCAGCAGCAGGCTCAGCGCGCCGAGCATGGCGATGAACATGCCACGCCGCCCATCACGCACCTCAGCCGACAACGTGGCCGCATCGCTCCAGCCACCAAAGGCCAGAAAAACAAAAATCATTGCTGCAGAAAATCCGGCAAAACCGGTTTGCTCAGGCACCGCCAAGACTTTCGGCACCTCGGGTACAAAATCTTGCCAGGCCAGCCAGCCACCTGCTGCCGCAATGCTCAGAAACCCCAGGGCGAGCAACACCACCAAGGCCGTCTGGGTCAGAAAGCCAATCTCACGGCCGAGCAAATTCAACAGCACCAGGGCGATGATCACCCCGGCGGCAAACAGCCCGGAACC
Source organism: Pseudomonas sp. FSL R10-1350 (assembly GCF_009600525.1). Classification (NCBI taxonomy): domain Bacteria; kingdom Pseudomonadati; phylum Pseudomonadota; class Gammaproteobacteria; order Pseudomonadales; family Pseudomonadaceae; genus Pseudomonas; species Pseudomonas sp. FSL R10-1350. Next base: position 12,382 of record NZ_WIVR01000023.1, on the reverse strand, counting down.
ATAAGGCCCGAGCGGCAAAACCGCGTTGACGTAATCGGCAAACATAAAGGCTGAAAGCGCGATCCAGCCGGTGTGCATCACCGAAAAGCGCGACCAGGCAAACAGCATCCCCACGCGCTCGCCATAGGCCAGACGCAAAAAATGGTAGTCACCGCCGGGGTGCGGAAACGCCGTGGCCATCTCTGCAAAGCACAAGGCGCCCGCCATCGACAGCAGCCCGCCGAGGATCCACACCCAATAAAAATGGTCGCTGCCCACATTGAGCGCGACAGTGGGTGCGGTTTTCAAAATATCGGTGGTAATCACCATGCCGAGGGTGACCAGCAATGCCTGGAAAACCGGCAAATGGCGCTGCACACCGGCAATGGCAGATACGTCTTCGCGCATAAGAGTGTTCCCCAAAAGCCCGAATCCCCCTGTAGGAGCGAGCTCGTCTCGCGATCTTTTGACGTTTTAAAAGATCGCGAGGCAAGCTCGCTCCTACACAGAAGATTTAAAACGCGTAAGTAAGACGGGTGTAGTAGTACGCACCGTTGGTGCCGATCGGCGACAGCACGTCATACGGCAGGTTGCCCCCGTAGTTGATTTGCGAGTTGGAGCGGTCCGGGTATTTGTCGGTCAGGTTGGTGCCGCCCACCGCGATGTCGAACGCCGGGGTGAATTTGTATTGCGCTTCAGCATCCAGTTGCCAAACCGCACCGTAGGTTTGCGTCGGCCAGGAGTCGCCAAAATCGAACACGCGGGTGGTTTTGCCCTGACGCGTCAGGCGGCTCATCAGGCCCCAGTGCTGGTTGGCCCAGTTGGTCGACAGCACGATGCGGTCCTTGGGCGCCGCGTCGGTCAAGGTGTTGCGTTCCTCGACACCCACCAGCGCATCGCTGCCGATGCCCAGCCCCGACAACTGCGAAGGTGTGCCACGGGTTTTGGTGACTTTGGTGTGGTTGTAGGTGTAAGCGCCGGTTACGCCCCACACGCCGTCGAACAGCGGCTGGTGGTAGTTGAGCACCAACTCGGCACCGTTGGTGCTGGTGTCGGCGGCGTTGGTGAAGAAGCTCACGTCATGCACGCCCGGCACACCAAAGTTGTCGTTGATGTACTGCTCCAGCGCATCACTGCCAATCCGTTGAGACAAGGTGATGCGGTCTTTGACGGCGATGTGGAACACGTCCAGCGACGCATCAAAGCGGTCGTTGAGCTGAGCGGTGAGGCCGAGGCTGAAGTTTTTCGAGGTTTCCGGGTCGAGCTTCTGGGCCCCCAGGGCGCGGGCGATCGGGCTGTTGACCGGCAACGTGCGGATGTCGGTCAGCACGCCGTTGTCACCGTAGTTGGTGGTGGTGTTCTGGAACCCGACCTGTGCCAGCGACGGCGCGCGGAAGTTGTTCGACACCGCACCTCGCAAGGCCAGTTGCTCAGTCAGGCGGTAGCGCCCGCTGAGCTTGCCGGTGAGTTTGCTGCCCGCGTCGTCGTAATGCTCAAAGCGTGTGGCCACGTCGACAAACAAACGGTCGGTGAGGTCGCCAGACAACTCGGCGTACGTACCGAACACATTGCGGTCCAGGTTCACCTCTTCGCTAGGGCGCAGGCCGTTAGCGCCGTCGGCACCGTTGCCGAAGTAAGAGGCCTGGTCACCGGCAAACGTCAGGTAGTTTTCGTAACGGTATTCTCCGCCCACAGCCAGCACGAACGAGCGATCGGCAAAGCGCACCTCGCGGCTCAAGTCCAGGTTGGCGGTGGTCTGGCGGAACTCATAGTCGCCGGTGTTAAAGCGGGTTGGCGAATCAGCTCCGAGGCTGGGGTTGAAGGTGCGCTGGGTTGAGCCATCGAAGCGGTTGCGCCCGTGGGTGAGGCTGCTGTCGTAGTCCCAGTCATCATCGAGCATGCCTTTAAAGCCTGTGGTCAAAGATAAGTCCTTGTTGTCGCCAAGGGACTGGGGGAGGTAGCCGTTGGGGTAAAACTCCGGGTGTTCATAGGCTTCGCGGTAAAAATCCGAGCCGGTGGTATGGCGCTCGTTGTAGGTGCCGAACGAATAGGCCTTGCTGTCGCCAACAGGCAGTTCCGAGTTGAACCACACGTTCACATCCCGCGCCAGACCATCGCCCATGGCGAAGTTGCGTTGCCCCGGTGTGTCAGCGAAACCGTCATAACCGGCGCGGTTGGTCGGATTGCGGTCTTTGTATTCGGTGCCCACGCGGATAAACCCGCCGTCTTCACCCAGGCGGGTGCCGATCTTGGCCGAAGTCTGGCTGCTCTGGCCGTCTGTGATGCGCTTGCCGATGGCGTTTTCACGGGTGTGATAAACGCCATACGTGGTGGACACTTCGCCGCCTTCCGGAGCGTCATCGAGAATGATGTTGATCACCCCGGCAATCGCGTCGGAACCGTATTGGGCGCCCGCGCCATCGCGCAGCACTTCAATACGTTTGATGGCGCTGATCGGGATCGAGTTGAAGTCCACCGGCGCCGTACCGCGACCGATTTTCGACGAGTCGTTAACCACCGCCGAAGTGTGCCGACGCTTGCCGTTGACCAGCACCAGCACCTGATCGGGGCTCATGCCACGCAATTGCGCGGCCCGCACGTGGTCAGCACCGCCAGAGTTGGACTGGCGCGGAAAGTTGAACGATGGCAGCAAGGTCTGTAGCGCCTGGCCCAGCTCCCCGCTGTTGGCACCGGCCGACTTAAGATCGGCAGCGGTCAACACATCCACCGGGACCGGCGAGTCCAGCACGGTACGGGCCTTACCGCGTGTACCGGTGACCAGCACCGTGTCCAGACGCTCGCTGCTGTCGGCGCCGGGTGCCGGATCGTCGGCGTAAGCTGGCAGCAAAGTAAAGGTTGAGATCACTGCAGCCAGTAAAGAAAGTGAACGGTTATGCATATGCAACTCCTGAACTGCAGCTAATACTCGCCCGTTGCCGAGAACTTGCGTTTTCGGCATTAGCGTCGCGGCAGTACTGCTCTGTCGTTGTTGTTGAGTGTTGGTTGAGTGCGAAACGTGTTACTTGGCCAGCGGTATCCAGGACGCCGTGGCAATCCCTGATGTGTCCCCAAACGCAGGTAGTTTCTGCGCCAGATCGCGAACGTTCTTCACATCAAGGTCCAGCAACTGCTGACGGGTAATCAGCGTTGGCGGGACCAATACTTTTTGCCCCGGATTCTCGCCGGCAATCAGCATTGCCAGGCTGCGAACACTGATTGCCCCGGCCACTTGCGGGTTGACCGCAGCGGTCGCCACCCAGGCGCTGTCAGGTTCTTTCATGATCTGTATGTCGGCCGTGGAAATGTCGGCACTGTAGATTTTCACTTTGGAGCTCAGGCCCGCCTCATCAACGGCAATTTTTGCGCCTTTGGCGAACTCGTCAAACGGCGCAAATATCACGCTGATGCCCGGGTTGGCGCGCAACACGGCACTGGCCTGGTCGGCGACCGAGTTGGCAATCGGCGGGTTGAGCGTGCCAAAACGGGCCTTCTCGACAATGCCCGGATTCGCCGCCTTGACCTGGGTCCAGATCTCGTTGCGCAACTCCATCGGGGTAAAACCGCTGATGTACACATACCCGGCATCGAACTTCGTGCCGTTGTCTTTGACTGCCTGCTCCAGCGCCAAACGCGCCAATGCGTGGTGGTCCTGCTCGACCTGAGTCACTTTCGGGTTGTTCAGGTCGACGTCAAAGGTCACCACCTTGATGCCTTTGGCCACGGCTTTATCGATCGAGTCCTTGAGGGTTTCGGCCAGGCCCAGTTGCACGATGATGCCGTCGACCCCCAGATCAATCGCCTGCTCGATCATCTCGCGCTGACTGGCTGCCTGTTGCCGCGCATCGAAAATCCGCAGCGTCGCACCCAGGGCTTTGGTCTGTTTCTCGACGCCTTGCAGGTAGGCTTCAGGGAAGTCGCCGGAAAACAGATAACCGACCATGGCGATCTGCACATTGCCTTTGTCGAAGGGCGCGGGGGCGCCCGGCAAGCCGGCTGCCTGCACGCCCAAAGCCGCGCCTGACAGCAGCGCACCGGCCAGAGCATGGCGAATGGCGCTTTTGATGGATGTGTACATAGGTGATCCTTGCAAGTAAGGGCGTCCAGATCAGCGCACGCGCTGTCCGACACCAAAGGTGAAAATCAGCGCCAGCACCAACACCAGTCCTTTGACGAAATCCTGGGCGTAATAGGGTGCGTTGAGCATCGTCAATCCATTGAGCAAGGTGGCCACCAGTAACGCGCCTATCAACGTGCCAAACGCGTTGGGTTTCTTCGCGCCCAGCACGGCAAAACCAATCAGCGCTGCGCCCAGTGCATCCAGCACCAGCCCGTTGCCGGAGCTGACATCGCCGCGCCCCAGCCGCGCCGCCAGCAGCAAACCGCCCACTGACGCCAGCAAGGACGACAGCACGTACGCCAGCAGTTTGTAGCGATGCACCGGAGCGCCCGCCAGGTGCGCCGCTTGCTCGTTGCCGCCGATGGCATAAAACAACCGGCCGATGCGCGCCCGCTCCAGAAACAGCCACACGGCCAGCGCTGCGACAGCGGTTACCAGCACCGGAACCGGCACCGTGTCCCACAACCGACCGCGCCCCAGCGCCAGAAAAGCCGCACTGAATACGCCTTCGGTTTCCTCGCCGTTGGGCAGCGTCATGCCCACCGCAATCGAGCGTCCGCCGGTGGGAATCAGTTGCACACCGATCACCAAAAACATGCTGCCCAAGGTGGCGAGAATGTCCGGCACGCGCATTTTGACGATCAGCCAGCCGTTAAAAAGACCGACCAAAGCCCCGCCCGCCAGGCTGATCAACACCGCAGGCACGGCGCCCCAGCCCAGCACCACCATCACGTAGCTGGCGATCATCAGGCTCATCGCCGCCACCGCGCCGATGGACAAATCAAGGCCGCCCACGGCCATGGTCAAGGTCACGCCAAGGGCCAGCAAGGCGACGATGGACACCGACTGCAAAATGATGAACAGGTTGTTGACCCGCAAAAAGGCCGGTTCGGCAATGCTGAAAAACACCACCACGGCGGCCAGCACCAGCAGCAGGCCATAACGGATCAACGCGTCCAGCACGCGCTTGGGCTTGGGGGCACTGCCCGGCAAAGAAGAAATCAAATCAGCCACGCGCACTACTCCCGGGCGTTGCGGTACGGTTTAAAGGGGAAGAGCAAGGGGTAGGGGATGGAACGTCACTGCCCACCAATTGCGCCACCAGCGTGGCGCGGTTCAACCCGGCACGAGCGTAGTCAGCGACCACGGCAAAATCACGCACCACCAAAATTCTGTCGGCGATCTCCAGGGCCTCGTCCACGTCAGTGCAAATCACCAACGTGGCCCGGCCTTCGCAGCTGTTACGCAGCAAATGGCCAATCTCGCGGCGGGCGCGCACATCCACACCCTGGAACGGCTCATCGAGCATCAACACACGGCCGTTGCCCAGCAGCCAGCGGCCCAGCACGACTTTCTGCTGGTTGCCGCCAGACAGCGTCTCCATGGGCAATTCGATCCCGGCGGTCTTCACCCCCAGCGCGGTCACGGCGTCTTGTACCGCCTGCGCCTCCAGCCGCGTATTGATAAATCCGTAGCGGGTAAAACGCTGCAAAAAGGGCAGGGTCAGGGTTTTGCGCAATGAAAACCCTGGAATCAACGAATGGCTGGCGCGGTCTTCGGCGGCGTAAAACACCCCGGCTTTAACTGCGTGTTCCGGCGAATTGAACAGCCCGGCAACACCCTCCACGTGCAGCGTTCCGGCAGCCGGGCGACGCAAACCGAACAGCACCTCGGCAATTTCACTTTTGCCCGCGCCCAACAGCCCGGTGAGCGCCACCACCTGACCTTCGTGCAGGTTCAAATCAAACTCAGCGGCGTTCGCCATGACCTTCGCTGCGCGCAAACTCAACACCTCGCGGCCCGCCGCACGCGGCTCAAAAGGCCGGGTGTCCGGCGCTTCACCGAGCATGGCGTACACCGCTTCGGTGAGTTGATCGGCAGCAAATTCACCGGCCAGCCTGCCGTCACGCAACACCACGGCGCGATCCGCCAGACGCTGCAAATCGGACAAGCGATGGGAGATATAAACAATCGCCACCCCGCGCTCGCGCAAGGTATCGACCAGGGCAAATAAACGTTGCGCTTCGGTGTCCGAGAGAGCGGCGGTCGGCTCATCCAGAATCAACAAACGGGGCTGCAAGGCAAAAGCCCGGGCCAACACCACCAGTTGGCGTTCTGCCTGGCCGAGGTGCTCAATCGGCTGCTCCAGTGGCAGATCCAGCCCCAGTCCGGCAGCGATTACCGAGGCACGTTGCAACACGCGTTTGCGCCCCAGCCAAAACCCGGCACCGGGTTGGCACAACTCATCCAGCAGCAGGTTTTCCGCCACGCTCAAACCCGGCGCAATCGCGTCATTGACGTGCTGATGCACCGCCACAATCCCGACCTCACGCGCCGCCAGCGGCGAATTGAAACGCTGCAACTGCCCGTCAACCAACAGCTCGCCCGCATCATGGGACTGGCTGCCAGCGAGGATCTTCACCAGCGTCGATTTGCCCGCGCCATTGGCACCCAACAACGCCACGACTTCGGCGGGGTAAATCTGCAAGTCCACACGATCCAGGGCACGGTTGGCCCCGAACGATTTACTCAAACCGCACACACGAATCAGCGGATCAGGCGCCACAGCGGCAGACGCGTTCATAAAAAGTACCGAAACAGAAGTCGCTGAAACATCAGCAAACACAAGACGTTGGGGCCGCGATTAAAAGCATTTCCCTAGGAACAATCCAATATATGTATCGAATATGAAATATCTTTTAGTTATATGAGGATGCGCCCGGATGGGCGCAGAGGGGGGGCAGTTCACTGTGTAGGAGCTAGCTTGTCTCGCGATCTGTTGATCTTGATCTGGCTTTTGATCTAAGAGATCGCGGCTTCTCCTACGGAATGAAATAACCAATCACCGGCACAATCAGCAGCGTGCTGATCGCCATCGACAACACATTGCCAATGTAAGGGTGCATGTACTGGGGCAACTGCCGGGCAATGGCGTGGGCCAAAGGCGGGGCGACCAGAGCCCCCAGCACAGCGCTGGCGATCATCACCGTCGCGCTGGCGCCGTAGGTCAGCACCGCAGCCGGAACCACTGACACCAGCGGCACATACGTGGGGTACCAGCCGAGTTTCTGCCATTGGCTGCGCCAAATAATCACGCCCACTAACGAGGTGAATGCCTGTGCTGCGACCAAATGCAGCAGCAAGCCTGAACCATAAGCAGGGCTCAACGGGTTCAATGCATAGGCCAGTAAAACGCCAGCCAACATTCCCAGGCTGGCCCACTCATTGCCAAAAAAAGGCGCTTCGGAAAAGTCTGCCAATACCCGGCGTAACGTCCAGATCACCCCGTAGTCAGGCTTGGGCCTGGCGGCGGGCTTTTCAACGACGGGTTCGACCTGGCTTTTGACCAGTACGGGCACACACCGGCACAAGCCAAAAGCCAGCGCACTGCCCAGCGCCATGCCCAGTACATTGCCAATCACAACGGGCAACCCCAACGGCAGGCAGACGAAGTTAACCATCAGCAGGCAACAAGGTGTGACCAGCAGGGCCCCGAGAACCGCTCCGTTGAGGGTGACTTTCCAGCCGGCACCAAACAGCAACACCATCGCGGCGGGCAAGGACACAAAGGCGGCAAACGTTGGCTGCCAGGTGTCGGCAGTCAACGTCCAGCCCCACAGTGCATTGCTCAGCGCCAACCCCAGCAGTGAACTGGTGACCAGCCAGGGCCACAGTCCCGTGCCATAGCTGATGCTGAACCCTTGCCACGTTTTGGCGTACCGATTGGCCCAATACCCCAGGGCACCCCCAAACAACAGCCCCAGCGAGGCGAACTCGTGCTTGTAAAAAGCGACTTCGCTGATATCGCCGATCACCCAGCGCAGCCAGGCCAGCGGTGAAGGCCAGTCGCCCATCATGTCGGCATATCCGGGCCAGTAACCGGTTGCCGATGCTGAGTAGAACCACGATAAACCGCCCATCAAAATAATGATTAGCAGCGCGCTGGCTGCAAGCAAAACCAGGTAACGCACTGACGCAGTGGAAGACGCTCTTGGTGATAAAGACGACATGATGGCGTCCTCATCAGCGTGGAAGGAGAGGGTGGTCGGTATAGCCGAGCATGGCGTCATACACATCGACCCGGCGGTCGCGATGCAGGTCGTTCAAACTGTTCCAGATCGGCGCACTGCGTGCGCTGGTCAGATCAATATCGGCATAGAGAATGGTCTGCTCATCCGCTGAGGCCACCTTGCCGATGGGCCAGCCATTGGTCCCGGTAATCAGCGAGCAGCCCAGATAGCGTTCGCCTTGTTCCTCACCGATGCGGTTGGCGGCGGCAATAAACACGTTGTTAGCGTGAGCAGCGGTCATCGTCAGGTACGAGGCCATGCATTTTCCGCTGTCATCGAACAGAGGCGGTGGCGTCCAGATCCAGTTGTTCAGACTGCAGATAATGTCGGCGCCTTGCAGACTCAACAGGCGCGGCACTTCGGGAAACCAGATGTCCCAGCAAATCAGCAGGCCGATGCGGCCAATGGGCGTGTCAAACACCGGAAACCCCAGATTGCCGGGAGTAAACCAGAGCTTCTCGCGGTTCCATAAGTGGGCCTTGCGGTACTTGCCAATAAAACCGCCCGGGCCCACCAGCACCGCGCTGTCAAACAACTGCACACCGTCACGTTCCGCCAGCCCTGCGGCCAGATACACCTGATGCTTTCGGGCAAAATCGAGCCAGGCCTGCATGCTCGGACCCTCGGGAATCAACTCGGCATGCAGGAAGGCTTCCTGGCGAGTGCCGAACAAATACCCGGTATTGGCCAACTCCGGCAGCACAATAAGATTTGCCCCGTTAATGGCCGCCTCGCGGGCCAATTCAAGGCTGTGCTCCAGATTGGCCTGGCTATGTTGAATACCCACCTGCGGATCGAATTGCACAACCGCAACGCGCACTGCACTGACCGCTTCGTTCATGGCTGACACCTCTTTTTTATTGTTATGACCCGCTGGTTTGCGGGTCTTTAGTAAGAGGATTTATCAGTGCGGGTGTATGTCGGTTGTGTCCGCTTGGTGTGTAGTCCGTTGCCTTGTCTGGGTTGTTACATATCAAACGGGACTACATAAGAGGGGAATTAAACTGGCTTTCGACATGCGTAGTTACTACATGATCTGCCCCCTTTCGTAGGTGCTGCCGCAGGCTGCGATCTTTTAAAAAAATCAAAAGATCGCAGCCTGCGGCAGCACCTACTGAGGGGGACTGAACGGATTACAGCAGCTTGGGCAGCACTGTAGAACTGGCCCGCACTTGCAACTGCGGGGTCAGCACAATCGATTCAACGGCTTCGCCCTTGATCCGTTTCAGCAATAACTCCACCGCCTGCTGGCCCATTTCAGCCAGTGGCAAGCGCACGCTGGTCAGTGGCACGGTGAGTTCGTGGGCGAGGGCGATGTCGTTGAAGCCGACCACGGCGATGTCTTTGCCCGGCAGCAGGCCTTTGTCCCGTGCAGCGCCCATCAGACCGATGGCGAGGAAGTCGTTGACCGCGAAAAACGCTTGCGGGCGCGGGCTCAGCCCCAGCAGGTGCTCACCTTGCTGGTGCCCGGTGAGGCTGTCAAAGGGGCCGTTGAGGGTCCATTCCGGGCGCAAAGTGATGCCTTGTTCGCGAAAGTAACGGGTGAAGCCGCGTGTGCGATCGGCGCCGGTTGAGGCGTGGCGTTCGCCCGCCAGTATCGCGACGTCGCGCCAGCCCAGGGTGTACAAATGCTCCGCTGCCAACCAGCCGCCCAGCTCATCGTTACTGCACGACGCGACTTGCCCGGCTATCTGGCGGCTGACCAGCACGTAAGGGATGTGTTTGCGGGTCAATAACTCGAACAGTGGCTGGGTTTCCCCCACGTGGGAGTCAGCCACGATCAGTCCGGCCACCGAGCGGCGCAAGGCGTGTTCGGCACGTTGCATCTGGCGCACGGGCTGGTCGTCGGTGTTGGACACGAACGTGAGGTAGCCCGCCTGTTCAGCGCTGCTGTCGATGCTGTCGTAAATGGTCGCCATCACCAGGTCGGTGATGCGCGGCATCAGTACGCAGATTTCCTCACTTTTACGCAGTTTCAGGTTAGATGCCTGCGTGTTAGGTCGATAATCCAGCTCTTTCGCCAATGCACGAATACGCTCAATCACCTCGGCCGATGCCGCCCGTTCGACGCCCGCCGGATCGCCGTTGAGCACCCTGGACACGGTGGACACATGCACGCCAAGTGCAGTCGCCATGGACTTGAGGGTGGCGGGGCGGGCTGGGTTTGGCATGTTCGAGGGGTTTCCTGCTGTCTGTTATGAGCGCGCGGATTCTACCTGAACGGGCGATTTTCGGCCGGACAAAATTTTTACCCAAACGTTTGACTAAAATTTTTACTCGCTCTACATTTCGTCAACCCAAACGTTTGGGTAAAAAAATAAAAATACGCCGGAAGCGGCCGACTTTTTGACTTCTGCCATCATTTGAAGAGTCAGATACCTATGAACAACCCAGCTATCCCTTCCTTCCGCTATCAGATTTTCTTCTTGATCATGCTGATGGCGCTGCTCAATTACATTGATCGCGGCGCCATTGCCTACGCATCGGCGAGTATCCTTCCCGAGTACGGTTTCGACAAAGCTGACTGGGGCAAGGTGCTGGGTTACTTCGGTTACGGTTACATTTTGGGGGCGTTGATCGGCGGCATTCTGGCCGACCGTTTTGGCGCCAAGCGTATCTGGCTGATTGCCGGTGCCACTTGGTCGATCTTTGAAATCGCGACCGCTTTTGCCGGTGACTTCGGTCTGGCATTTTTGGGCGGCTCGGCGATGGCCGGTTTCGCCACCATCCGGGTGATGTTCGGTTTCGCCGAAGGCCCGGCTTACTCGGTCATCAACAAGAGCGTGGCGAACTGGGCGACCCCAAAAGAGCGCGGTTTTGTGGTGTCGGTGGGTTTGCTCAGCACACCGCTGGGCGCTCTGTTGACCGCGCCGATTGCGGTAGGCCTGCAAACCCTGACCGGCGACTGGCGCAGCATGTTCGTGATTTTGGGTGTGATCAGCCTGGCGCTGTTGATTTTCTTCATGACGCGCTTCACCAACACCCCCGATGAAAACCCGCGAGTGTCCAAGGCCGAACTGGACTACCTGCGCAAAGAGCGCGCCGAAGCGGTCAATGCCTCGACGCCAACCACCACGCTGACACCGGTCTGGCACTTCTTCAAAAACAAGGACCTGCTGCTCAACGCGGTCGGCTACTTCTCGTTCGTCTACGTGACCTTCCTGCTGCTGACCTGGACCCCCAAATACCTTCAGGACGAGTTCCACTACAACCTGTCCTCGCTGTGGTACATGGGCATGATCCCGTGGACCGGTGCCTGCTTTACCGTGCTGCTGGGCGGCAAAATCTCCGACCTGCTGCTGCGCCGTACCGGCAACCTGAAAGTCGCCCGCAGCTGGCTGGCCGCGACTTGCCTGCTGTTGACCACGCTGTGCTTCATCATGGTTTCGCAGGCCCAGACCGTCTGGGGCGTGATTGCCCTGATGACCCTGGCCAACGCCCTCAACGCGCTTCCTAACTCGGTGTACTGGGCCGTGGTCATCGACACGGCGCCCTCCAACCGCGTCGGCGCCTACAGCGGCATGACCCACTTTATTGCCAACACCGCTTCGTTCATTGCCCCGATGCTGACCGGCTACCTGACCGTTCGCTACGGCTATTCGTCGATGTTCGTGGCCGCCGCCGTGGCGACCGCGTTGGGCATGAGCGCGATGTTGATGGTGCGCCCAGGCGGCCGTCCGGCTGCTTCCCCCCTTCCTGCTGCTGTTTGATTGAGGTGTTTGTATGAGCCCGGTACTACCTGCCCATGCTGGCTATTTTTTCGGTCGATCGGTCGTCGAACTGGCTGAACGCCTGCGCGACGGCAGCTTGACCAGCGTTGAACTGACCCAGGCCGCTCTCGACAGCATCGAGCGGCTGAACCCGACCCTGAACGCCTTCGTTCAAGTGGATGCACCGGTTGCACTGGCCCAGGCGCGCAAGGCCGACGACCTTTTGGCCCAAGGCCAGGACCTGGGGCCGCTGCACGGCATACCCGTGGCGGTCAAAGACAACATCGACACGTTGGACTACGTCAGCACCTATGGCTCGGCGCATTTCGAAGGCTTCAGGCCGCGTCGTGATGCCGTTTGTGTGCAGCGTTTGCGCGAGGCGGGTGCGGTGATTGTCGGCAAAACCCTGACCCATGAATTCGCCTACGGCCCGACGGGCGACCGCTCGCTACAGGGCGCGGCCCGCAACCCGTGGGACCCGGATTGCATCACGGGCGGCTCCAGCG
>NZ_WIVR01000236.1:0-270 GCF_009600525.1 Pseudomonas sp. FSL R10-1350 | reverse complement strand
GATACAGCCACGCCCAAAGTTTGGGCTTTTTCCAATTTACTGCCTGCGGCTTCTCCGGCGACAACGTAGTCAGTTTTTTTAGATACGCTGCCGGAAACTTTACCGCCTGCAGCCTCAATCATGGCTTGGGCTTGGTCGCGTTTGAGCGTGGGTAAAGTCCCTGTTAATACAAAGGTTTTACCTGCTACAGTCTCATTAATGCCGTCTGAAATCGTTTCATCTTGAAGCTTAGACAGCGTTTGAGCAAAGAAAGTTTTCATATTTTCAAGC
>NZ_WIVR01000235.1:0-272 GCF_009600525.1 Pseudomonas sp. FSL R10-1350 | reverse complement strand
AATCCGGGGTGGTGTTGTAAAGGTGTGATAAGGCGCGGGCGACGGCACGCTCCACTCCAGGCCTTCAGCGCCGTCCCAAGGCTTGGCGGGCGCTTTTGGGCCTCCGCGAATGCATTTGATGACGATAAACAGGAATAACAGCTGCGTCGCGCTAAACATAAATCCACCAATCGACGACACCATATTGAAGTCGGCAAATTGCAGGTTGTAGTCCGGAACCCTGCGCGGCATACCCGCCAGTCCAACAAAATGCATCGGGAAGAAGGTCAGGT
>NZ_WIVR01000234.1:0-272 GCF_009600525.1 Pseudomonas sp. FSL R10-1350 | reverse complement strand
CTTGGCGACTGGAAAGGCAAGTTGGTCTGCGACGATTACGGTGGTTACAAAGCCAGTTTTGCACTTGGCGTTACTGAAATCGGCTGCATGACCCACGCTCGCCGCAAGTTTTACGATCTGCACGTCACCAAAAAAAGCGTGCTGGCCGAGCAAGCGTTGCGGTACATCGCGGCCCTATATGAAATTGAACGCGAGGTTCGCGATTTGGAACCGGATGTCCGGCGACGAATACGTCAGGAAAAAGCAGCGCCCCTGATGGACGCGTTTCATGC
>NZ_WIVR01000233.1:0-274 GCF_009600525.1 Pseudomonas sp. FSL R10-1350 | reverse complement strand
CTCAATTGTTGAGGTAAGAATTCTTCAAGAGCTGTAATCTCATTGGCTTCAATTTCGGCTAAATCTTCACGGCCAGCATCAGTATACTGAGTGTAAGAATCACGGCGTTGTTTAACAAGCTTCACTAATACTGCGGTAATACCGTCATCATCAAGTGTTATTTGCTCGTCAATTTCACGCTGCTTGATTGCAGCAAGCACCATACGAATTGGGTTAAGACGAGATTTGTCTTTCGCTCGCATCGCATCTTTTTGCGCATCTTTTAGCTTTATTA
>NZ_WIVR01000232.1:0-275 GCF_009600525.1 Pseudomonas sp. FSL R10-1350 | reverse complement strand
GCATACTTACAAACAAAAGACATGAATGATCGATTATATCAAGAACTAGTGAATCAGCAAGCAAGGTATGAACAGTTATTGAAAAAGGGTGCTCGGTCAACAGACGAAACTATAGTATTGTTAAAAGAAAGTATAACACAAAAAGAAGAGATGCTTAGAGCGTATGAGAATACTTTTAGGGAAAATGAAGATAAGTATAATAGTCTTGAACATCTGTATGAATCTCTTAGAGAAGATGCTATTAGGTTGTCAGAAGAAAAAGCAAAAGTGGAAGG
>NZ_WIVR01000231.1:0-277 GCF_009600525.1 Pseudomonas sp. FSL R10-1350 | reverse complement strand
ATGTACAACGCCGGGTTCGCGGCATCCCTCGACCACCAGGAAGTGCGCCACGTCGCCCGCTCTGTGGCGAAGTGGACGCACCAGCACCTCGACGCTGCCTCGTTCAGCGCGTGGCAGTCGATCCAGGGTACGAAGGCGGGCATACGGTCAGGACAGGTGCGGCGCGTCGGCAGTGAGGCCGAGGCGCAACCGTGGGCAACGTTAGGAATCAGCCGCGCCACGTACTACCGGAGAAAGTCGGCCGGTGAGATTTGAGACTCGAACCCATATCAGATAA
>NZ_WIVR01000230.1:0-278 GCF_009600525.1 Pseudomonas sp. FSL R10-1350 | reverse complement strand
GACAACCTTCCCGATGACCTGGCTGCGCTCAAGCAATTACTTGCTCAGATGCAGTCGAAGGTCGTTCTTCTTGAAGAAGAGAATGCGCTACTTCGTCAGCGCCTGTTCGGGCGCAAGTCAGAGCAAACCGCTGATCCGGCGACGCCACAACTGCTGCTGTTTAATGAAGCCGAAAGTATCGACACGCCAGCGCCCGTTGAAGCTGACGAAGAAGTTGTCGCCCCGACCAAGCGCCGTGGCAAACGCAAGCCACTGTCGGCTGACTTGCCACGCATCGA
>NZ_WIVR01000229.1:0-281 GCF_009600525.1 Pseudomonas sp. FSL R10-1350 | reverse complement strand
AGCTAGAATGTTGCTTGAAATCATCTTAAAACTTAGACGTCTGAGATATAGAAGCGAAAGAATCGTATTAAGCAGCAGGTGAACGTTTCTGTCTTGCCGTGTGCATAGGGGCGGCAGAGAAGGGCAAGGTGGTGTACGACACGAGGGGGTCCTACTCCGAAACCTGCGAAGTCGATGGCGATGTCCGCGTCAACAGCACAGCCCTGTCGGTGACCCTCGTGCCGGCGGCGAGCTCGTCGGAGCGCCGCGAGTGGAAGATCTGGCCATACTCTCGCCAGAAC
>NZ_WIVR01000228.1:0-283 GCF_009600525.1 Pseudomonas sp. FSL R10-1350 | reverse complement strand
GCCATCAGCAAGTAGATCAAAGATACCTGAGATGTCTTTGTTCTTCATTGTGTACATAGCAGGGACAACAGCCTTCTCGGATTCAGGTCCTTTGAGTCTAAAGAAGAAACCCTTACCATTTGTACCACCATCTTTACCATATAGAATATCAATATCACGCGCCTCGCGTGTCCACTCCACATCAGCAACCATCTTAGAGATAGCAGAGAAGTGTGGGTTGTTACGCATCATCTGGCGCATCTGTGCAGTAAAGCCATGAGCAAATACCTTCAGAGATCCTGAC
>NZ_WIVR01000022.1:0-71805 GCF_009600525.1 Pseudomonas sp. FSL R10-1350 | reverse complement strand
GCTGTCGTTGGCTTCTAATAGAATGCCACCGTGGCGCACAGACGCCTCGGCTTGGGCGAGTCCATGTAATTACAGAGGGCGTTTTTACGCCTGCCACGCCAAAGGGGGGATGAAGCTTTCGAGTTCGTCCTCCACGGCCTGGATGATGCGTGCCACTTCCCCGGTGCTCATGCTAGTGGCGCAGGGGATGCCGGCAATGGCAATCATGGTTTCCCCGGTGGCGCGGTCAAACAACCGGGCAACCATGCTCTTGGGCGCGTCCATGGTCGCCTCGAAGCCAATGGGGTGAAAGTGCCAGCGCATGAGTTGGCAGGCGTTGGGGAAGCTGAACTTATCAATGGAACTGACGGGTTTCATGAAGAGCGATTCCTTTTGCTCTGACGTGATGGTGAGGCGCTAACCTCTCCTTGAGTGTTTGCGAGTCTTTCGTGTTTAACCTAGCACTCATCAGTGATGGCGATAAGCCTTTTTTTGCATTTCGTCGGTTTTATGGCGCCAGTTTTGATGTGTGTCATGCGCTGCGGCAAATTTGGCTCCGTCCAACTGTTATTGAAGCGTGTGGGTAAACTCGGCATTCTGTGTTTTTTGCCAGTTGAGCGTTCTATGTCACTCCCCGACGACGGCCCTGAACAGACCCAGGCGACTGGCGAAACGGTCATGCGCTACCACCTGTGCTGGAAGTACCGCGACCTGGACGGCGTGATGGCGCTTTATCATCCTGACGTGCGCTATCACGACTTCTTCCAGAACCGCGTCATGGTCCTCGCTGATTTGCGCGAGTACGTGCAAAAGTCCATGCCCAGAGCGGCGGATGAGGCGCTGGAACACAGCGACCGGATTCGTCTGGACGGTAATACCGCGTTCATTCAATACCGCATGACCTTGCGCGGCAGTCAGGGGCTGGTGTCATTTCGCGCCAGTGAAGCCATTACCGTGCGCGACGGCCTGATCTGGCGCGTCAATGAATACGCATCGCTGGTGCATGAGGCTGCCCATGACACCGCACAACAACCGCCGTTGCGCCCGGCGGTCAGTCGCCTCGGGCTCTCAGCCCGGCAATTGAGCTTTATGGCGCAAGACCTGCAAACCTACTTCGAACGTCAGCAGCCCTATCTCGACCCAGAACTGGACCTGCAACAGGTGGCCAAGGCCTGCGGCTACACGCGCAACCAGATGTCGTATTTGCTGAACAAGGTGCTGGGCCAAAGCTTTTATCGCTATGTGAATCAGGCGCGGTTGCGGCATGTGTTGGCGGCGATGGATGCGGCGGTTGCACCGATCAAGGTGGATGAGGTGGCGTTTTCAGCAGGGTTTAATTCGATATCGGCCTTTTACACCTGTTTTCGTCAACATACCGGTCAGTCGCCCAAGGCCTATGCCAAGCAAATTTCTTTGCGGGCACGCACGCAAGACGCTGGCTGAGCACTGACGCTAGGATCGACCCATTCTTGAACCCAAGGTGGAGTCGGTAATGCCAGCATGGCGCGCGATCAGTTTATGGATGGACCAGCTTGAGGAAACCCTGACGCCTCGGCCGTCGCTTGAGCACGACCTGGAGGTCGACGTGCTGATCATTGGCGCTGGCTACACCGGGTTGTGGACCGCGTACTACCTTAAACGCCATGCGCCCGAATTGAGCGTCGCCATTGTCGAGGCGCAGACCGCAGGTTTTGGTGCGTCGGGCCGCAATGGCGGCTGGCTGATGGGTAACCTGCTGGGCGAAGACCGCTTGCTTGCCGGGCTCTCGACCGAACAACGACGCACCTCATTCGACCTGCTGCACGGTATCCCGGACGAAGTCAAAAGCGTGATTGATCGCGAGGGCATTGACTGCGACTACCGCAAAGGTGGCGCCTTGTACTGTGCGGCGCGTTACCCGGAGCAAGAAGCCAGCATGCGCCGATACTTGGGCAAGCTGCATGCCCAAGGCTTGAATGACGCCGACTACCGCTGGCTAAGCCCTAATGAGCTGGCGCAGCAGATCCGTGTCGCCAAACCCTACGGCGGTATCTTCACCCCGCACGTGGCAACGATTCACCCGGCCAAGCTGGTGCGCGGGCTGGCCCGCGCTGTCGAGCGCATGGGCGTGCAAATTTTTGAGCAAAGCCCGGTGACTGATTGGCAGCCCGGCAAAGCCCGCACTGCCAAGGCCCAGGTCCGCAGCCGTTGGGTAGTGCCGGCGGTGGAAGGCTATGCCAACACCCTGGCGCCTCTGGGGCGTTATCAGTTGCCGGTGCAAAGCTTGATTGTCGCCACCGAGCCGTTGTCCGAGGCGCTGTGGGACAGCATCGGCCTGTCGCAGGGGCAAGCTTTTAGTGAGAGCAGTCGCCAGGTGACCTACGGCCAGCGCACGGCGGATAACCGCCTGGTGTTCGGCGCGCGCGGGGGCTACCAGTTTGGCGGGCGCCTGCGCGAAAACTTCGACCTGACTGCCAGCGAAATAGAGCTGCGCCGCTACCTGTTCGGTGAACTGTTCCCGCAATTGAAAAACGTCGAGATCAGCCATGCGTGGGGCGGAAACCTGGGGATGTCGCGGCGCTTCCAGCCGCACATGCTCTGTGACCGCCAGCAGGGTGTTGCGCTGGCCGGGGGCTACGGCGGTGAAGGCGTGGGCGCCAGTCATTTGGGCGGCCGAACCTTGGCCGACCTGATTCTGCAACGGGACACGGCAGAGGTTAAACAGCCTTGGGTGTTAACCGAAGGCGGCTTGAAAGCGCTCAAGGCCTGGGAGCCCGAACCGTGCCGCTGGTTGGGTTACAACGCGATCATTCGCAGCTTTGTGTACGAAGACAAAACCCTGGCGAATCTCAATAGCCCGCCGTGGCGTAGGCAATTTGCCAGCCGTATGGCGGATTTTATGGAAGGTTTCATGCAGTAACCCTTGTTGTCTTGATCAGGAAGTTTTTCATGAGCATCACGCACTTTAAAAACACCGCCCATGCTGTGCTGCAAGAGTCCTTCCCGGTGGCTGTGCCGCTGGGAACTCCAGTGTCGGTCACCTCGGTTACCTGTGTTGAACGCACCGATGGCGTCGAAACCGGAATCTGGGAGTGCACGCCGGGGCGCTGGCGTCGGCAAATCGTCCAGCAGGAGTTTTGTCACTTTATTCAAGGCCGCTGCACCTTCACCCCCGATGGCGGCGAACCTCTGACCATAGAAGCGGGCGATGCACTGATGTTGCCTGCCAACAGCACCGGTATCTGGGATATCCAGGAAACCGTGCGCAAGACGTATGTATTGATCTTTTGATCGCTTAACACTGCCGATACCTGCCTATAAAAAAGCTGCCCAAAACATGCTAGGAATCGAATCATGAAGCGTATGACTACCCTGTTGCCCCTAATGCTGGTTGGTACGTTGTGTCAGGCCGCCGAGACGGTGAAGGTCTACAACTGGTCGGATTACATTGCGCCCGACACGATGAAGAATTTTCAACGCGACACCGGCATCGGTTTTACCTATGACCTGTTCGACAGCAACGAGACGCTGGACGGCAAGTTGATGACCGGCAACTCCGGGTATGACGTGGTGTTCCCGTCCAACCACTTCATGGCTCGGCAGATTGAAGGCGGGGCGCTGAAGAAGCTCGACAAGAGCCAATTGCCCAACTGGAAAAACCTCAACCCGGTGCTGCTCAAGGCGCTGGAAGTCAACGACCCGGGCAATGAGCATGGCTTCCCTTACTTGTGGGGCAGCTCCGGGATTGGCTACAACGTGGCCAAGGTCAAAGCAGTCTTAGGCGATAACGCGCCGGTCGATTCCTGGGATTTGATCTTCAAGCCCGAGAACATGGCCAAGCTCAGCAAGTGCGGCGTTGCGATTCTCGACAACGGCCCGGAAATCCTCCCGGCTGCCCTCAATTATCTGGGCTTGCCGCCCCACAGCAAAAACCCGGATGACTACAAAAAAGCCGAAGATTTGCTGATGAAAGTCCGGCCTTACATCAGTTACTTCCATTCCTCGAAATACACCAGCGACCTGGCCAACGGCAATATCTGCGTCGCGGTAGGCTTCTCGGGGGACATTTTGCAGGCGGAGACCCGGGCCAAAGAAGCGAAAAACGGCATCGAGATTGGTTACTCGATTCCCAAAGAAGGGGCGGCGATCTGGTTTGACATGGTTGCCATGCCCGCCGATGCGCCAGACGAAAAAGCCGCGTACAGCTTTATGAACTACTTGCTGCGCCCGGATGTGATGGCGGGCATTAGCAACTACGTGCATTACGCCAACGGCAACCAGCAGGCGGACGCGTTGGTCAGCCCTGAGATCAAGGCCGACACCAAGGTTTACCCGACGCCAGAAATGATGGGCAAGTTGTTTGCACTCGAAGCCATGCCGCTAAAAATTGACCGGGTTCGCACCCGCGTGTGGACCAAAATCAAGGCGGGCGAGTAACTCTGTAGGAGCGAGCTTGTCTCGCGATCTTTTCAAAAAATCAAAAGATCGCGAGGCGAGCTCGCTCCTATAGTTTTAGCTCAATTCACCCGGTTGGCCGGGCGTTCGCCAGCCAGGGCGGCCAGCAGGTTATCGACGGCGCAGCGTGCCATCGCTTCGCGGGTTTCAACGGTAGCCGAGCCGATATGTGGCGTAGCCACCACGTTGTCCAACTGCAGCAGTGGCGAGTCCACTTCCAGCGGCTCGCGTACAAACACATCCAGCCCGGCAGCGCGGATCTGGCCCTGTTGCAAGGCCTCAATCAGCGCCGCTTCATCCACCACTTTGCCCCGCGAGATATTGATAAAGATGCTCTCTGGGCGCATCAGGGCGAACTGTTCAGCACCGATCAAACCTTCGGTTTGCGCCGTCAGCGGCAAGGTCAGGCACACAAAGTCGGCTTCTTGTAGCAGCTCGTTGAGGCTGCGGTAGCGCGCGTTGAAGCGCGCCTCAACCGCAGGCTTTGGCGAGTTGCTGTGATAGATCACCGGCATGCCGAAACCAAAGTGACCGCGCTGGGCCAGGGCTTCACCGATGCGGCCCATGCCGATAATGCCCAGGGTTTTGCCATGCACGTCGGTGCCAAAAGATTCGGGCCCGATGTTTTTCTGCCACTGGCCATTACGCACTTTAATTGCCAGTTCCACCACGCGCCGGGCGCTGGCCAATATCAACGCAAAACCGGTGTCTGCCGTCGTCTCAGTGAGGACATCCGGGGTATTGGTGAGGATGATGTTGCGCCGGGTAAGGTAGTCTATATCGTAGTTATCAACGCCCACGGACACACTGGCCACGGCTTCAAGCTTGGGGGCCAGGTCGAGCAATTGCGCGTCGAGTTTAAGGCTGGCGCCGAGCAAACCGTGGGCGTGGGGCAGGGCGGCGCGCAGTTGCTCCAGCCCTTGGGCGTCGAGGCGCTTGATCAGCGTGACGTCTGTTTCGGCTTGCAGTCGTTGCATCAGCGGTTCAGACAGTTCTTTGTACAGCACGACGTGTTTTTTCAAGGGGTTCACCGACATTCAAATCAAGAGTGGGCCAAGCGCTGCGGGGCGCGGCGTTTAGGGGCAACCGGATCTTTGTGCGTTGGGGTGAGCATCAAGGTCAACAGCACCGAGATCAGCAGGGCGCCGCTCATCAGCAGGTACGACGCGCCCGGCGAACCGGTCTCGCTGTTCAGGTAACCCACCAGATAAGAGCCGCCAAATGAGCCCAGGGCGCCCATGCTGTTGATCAGTGCCATGGCGCCGCCTGCCACGTTGGCCGGGAGGATTTCCGGGATGATGGCGAAGAAGGGGCCATACGGCGCATACATGCAGGCCCCGGCAATCACCAGCAATGTGTAGGACCACCAGAAGTGCTCGGCGCCCAATGCGTAGGAACCGTAGAAGGCGATAGAGGCAATCAGCAACGGTGGCCAGACAAAACGTTTGCGCTTTTGCAGTTTGTCCGAGCCCCACGACACCGCGAGCATGCCGATCACGGCTGCCAGATAGGGCAGGGCTGAGAGCCAGCCGGCTTCGATCATGTCCATGTGCGCGCCCTGTTTAAGGATCGACGGCAGCCACAGCACAAAGCCATACACGCCGATGCTCCAGCAAAAGAACTGCAAGGCCAGCAGGATGACTTTTGGCGAGCGGAAGGCCGCCGCGTAGTTCTTCACCGGGGTCATGCCCACTTGCTCGGCATCCAGCGCGCTTTGCAAGTCTTGCTTCTCTTGCTGGCTGAGCCATTTGGCATCGCTTGGGCGGTCATCCGCCAGGCGCCACCAAATAAAGGCCCAGAGCACGGCAGGCAAGCCTTCAACGATAAACATCCAGCGCCAGCTGTAATGCTCCACCAGATAGCCCGACACCACCGACATCCAGAGCATGGTCACCGGGTTGCCAAGGATCAGGAAGGTGTTGGCGCGCGAGCGTTCGGCACGGGTAAACCAGTGACACAAATACACCAGCATGG
The DNA here is from genome assembly GCF_009600525.1 of Pseudomonas sp. FSL R10-1350. Taxonomy (NCBI): domain Bacteria; kingdom Pseudomonadati; phylum Pseudomonadota; class Gammaproteobacteria; order Pseudomonadales; family Pseudomonadaceae; genus Pseudomonas; species Pseudomonas sp. FSL R10-1350. The sequence goes on along the minus strand of NZ_WIVR01000022.1, from coordinate 65,418 downwards.
CGGGCATTACCGCGGCTTCAACCACGCCGAGCATGAAGCGGATGGCGATCAGGCTGTAGGCGTTGGACACCACGCCGGTCAAGGTGGCGAGCCCGCCCCAGAGAATCAGGCTGACAAAAATCAGCTTTTTAACGCTGTTGCGTTGCGCGTAGACCGCTCCGGGAACCTGGAAAAAGAAGTACCCCAGAAAGAACAGTGCTCCCAGCAACGACGACAGGCCGGGGGTGATGTTGAGGTCGGCGGCCATGCCCGAGGCGGCGGCAAAGCCATAGTTGGCGCGGTCCAGGTAGGCCAGGCTGTAGGTGATGAAGACGATCGGCATGATGTACCACCACCGGCGGGTGGCGAGTTTCAGTGAGTGCATGGTGATGCTCCTGAGCTTGTTGTTTTTGTCGCAGCAGGTAACGGGTCGAGCAAAAAATCAGGCGGCGGTTGAGAACTGGTTGAGTTCAGCGCGGGTCGGCAGGCCCTCCATGTCGCCACGGCTTTGCACGGCGCGACTGCCGATCCAGTTGCCGCGTTGCACCGCTTGGGCAAGGCTGAGGTTTTCCAACAGGGCGCTGATCACCCCCACGGCAAAGCCATCGCCTGCGCCCACGGTGTCGATTACGTTGGCGACAGGCACGGCGGGCACAAAGTGCTCGGTGGTGGCAGTGCGCAAGAACGCGCCTTTAGCGCCGAGTTTGATGATCACCGCCACGGCGCCTTGGTCCAGATAAAACGCGGCAATGTCCGCAGGGGCGTCGTAGCCGGTGAGCAGGCGGCCCTCTGCAAGTCCTGGCAGCACCCAGTGCGCGTGGGCAGCGAGGGCGTTGATGTCGCGAATCATCTGCTGTTCGCTGGCCCACAACGACGGGCGCAGGTTCGGGTCGAATGACACGCTTTTGCCTGCGGCGCGCATCGCCCGCATCAGTTCAAAAGACAACTCATTGCAACTGGCTGAAAGCGCAGGCGGGATGCCGGTGGCATGCAAGTGCCGGGCGCTGAGCAATGTGTCGCTGATCACCGAGCGGTTCAGGTGGCTGGCGGCGGAGCCCCGGCGAAAGTACTCCACGTGCGGGTCGCTGCCGTCATCCACGCGCGATTTAAGCTGAAAACCGGTGGGGTTCTGCGGGTCAATCGCCACATGCTGGCAGTCCAGCCCTTCGCCTTGCAGGGTATTGAGCACAAAGCGCCCGAGGGAGTCAGCCCCTACGCGGCTTAGCCAGTTCACATTGAACCCCAAGCGGGCCAGGCCAATGGCCACGTTGCTGTCCGCCCCGGCGATACGCTTGTGAAACGTCTCGACCAAGGCCAGGTCGCCGGTTTGCTCGGCCACCCACATGGCCATGGTTTCGCCAAATGACAACACATCGACGTTAGACATAGCTCGGCTCCTGTTGTGTGTGACTGAGCCTGGAGAGTACCTGCACATGTTGGCGGGTCAGCCAGGTCAGGTCGTTGCCTTGCAGCGGGTACTCGACGGCGCGGGGCAGGCCGTGGGGCATGTGGCCCATGAGCTGTTGCCAGGATTGCAGGTCGGTGGCCGTCGGCGGGGTGGCAATCAACTTGCCATCCGGGCGTCTCGCCACGCCTTTGCAATGCACATAGGTCACGTGGCGGCCCAGCAGGCGCGCGGCGGTGCTGGCCGACTGGTCTTGCCACTGCCAGTTACCAATGTCGAAGGTCATGCTGACGGGTGCACGCAACTGCTCGACGCTGTCAAAAAAGCGCTGCATGGGCTCGATGCGCCCGCCTTGGGAGGTTTGGTCGTTTTCCACCAGCAAGCGTACGGACTGCTGCTCAAGGCAGGCGGCCAGCTGGCGCATGTCGCAATGCTCGGTGAAGTACCCCAGCGAGACTTTCAGCCACTTGGCGCCGAAGGCCTTGGCCCGTTGCAGGGTTGGCAGCAGTTGCGGGTTGGGGCGTGACTGGCCGGCGTCCCACAGTTCCATCGGCGATGAGTACAGGCATTCCAGATCGTGCTGTTGAACCGCCTGGCTAAAGCTGGCCGGGTCTTCGCCGGTGAGCAACTCTTCGCGCAGCTCGATACGTGTGGCGCCGGCTTTGGCCAGCAGTTCGATGAAGCTGGCTTGGCCGCGTTCGCGAACAAGGTCGGCGCCGTAGCTCGACAGGCTGATGGAAACGGGAAATGTGTTCATTCTTATTGCTCTCTGAAACCGGTTTCATATTTGTACAGCGTTAAAGGCTGACGACCGGATAACGGTTGTCAGCCCCTCAAGCGTCAGGGGCTAGCGTGTTGTGTTGAGCCGCGAACGATCAGGCGGGCGGCGAAGTCCAGGTTGTGCGCCGGGCCGGTGTCACCCTTGAGGCGCCTGAGCAGGCAGTCGAACGCGCTGGCGCCGATCTGTTGCGTCGGTTGGGCGAGGGCGGTGATGCCGCTGCCCACCAGCGCAAACCAGTCCAGGTCATCCAGGGCGATCAGGCCAACGTCTTCGAACAGGCGGCAGTTCAACTCGCGCAAAACCTGGGTGCACGCCAGGGCGGCCACGCCGTTGGAACAAAAGATGGCCTTGGGGCCGGGACCAGCCGCTTGCAGAAATGCCTGGATATCGGTGTTGAGTTGCGGGCCGGTTTGCACCGCTGCGCCGCTGAGCGACGGGTGTTGGGCCAAGTGCTGATTGAAGCTCTCGATACGCTCGCTGCGTGAACTGGTGCCGTCAATCGGCTCGCTGACCAGCAGCAGATCGCGATAACCCTGCTCTTGCAGGTGCTCAAGGGCCATGCGCACGGCACCGGCGTTGTCGAGGCCGACCATGTCGCTGTGCAGTTGCTCGACTTTTCGGTCAATCAGGACGATGGGCATCTCTTGGTGCAGCGCTTGCAGCGCGTCAGGATGATGGCCAAGGGTGTTCAGAATCAGGCCTTCGATGTTGTAAGAACGTAACGCCGCGAGGTGCTGATGCTCTTGCTCATCGTTACGGTCGGTGTTGCACACCACCAGGTTGTAGCCGTGCTGGCGGCAGGCGGTTTCAACGCCATGCATCACCGCAATCGAATAGGGGTTGCGAATATCGGCCACCAGCATGCCGATCAGCCGGGTACGACCGCGCTTAAGGCCACGGGCCATTTGATTGGGGCGATAGCCCAGCTCGTTGATAGCGTGTTCGATACGTTCAGCGATGGCTGCGGACAACAGAGCCCGGTCTTCACCGATAAAGCGCGACACACTGGCCTTGGAGACGCCAGCGCGCTGGGCAACATCAAGCATGGTCACGCGGGTGCGCTGGGCTGCAGAAAAACTGTTCACGGCCTGAAACCTTTTATTGGTGTTATCGCAGGCGGTTTCGATCAGAGGGCGATGAAACCGGTTTCAGGAAAACTCAAATCACCCGGTGTCGTCAAGTTTTGCGTGCACTCGATTTCAATAAACCGCTGAATGACCTTGTAGTCGCTGACGAGGCACGAGACTGCGATGCGAGCCGCAGGATCGCCAATTAGGGTCGCTTCGCAACCCATCGCAGCCTCATGCTTCGTCAGCGACTACAGGTTTTGCAGGGGTTACACCTTGAACTGGCCCAATAATCCGTTGAGCTGCACGCTCAGTTCCTTGAGGTGAGCGCTGTCGGCACTCGATTGTTCGGCAGCCTTGGCGGTGTTTTGCGATAGGCCGGCGGCCTGAGTGACGTTCTGGTTGATGTCTTCCACAACGTGGGCCTGCTGCAACGTGGCGCTGGCGATGGATGCATTGAGCTCGTTCAGGTTGCTGAGTGCCTGGCCGATGGTGGTCAGGCTGTTGCCGGCCTGGGTGGCCTGTTCGATGGTCGCTTGCGACGCCTGGCTGCTGCTGGCAATGACATTCACGGCTGCGTCGGAGTGTTGCTGCAACGCCTCAATCATGGTCTGGATTTCAGCCGTGGATTTTTGCGTGCGCTGGGCCAGCAAGCGCACCTCATCGGCGACCACGGCAAAGCCGCGACCCTGTTCACCGGCGCGCGCCGCTTCAATGGCTGCGTTCAGGGCCAGCAAGTTGGTCTGTTCGGCAATCGAGCGGATCACTTCAAGCACACTGCCGATACCGCTGCTTTGCGTGGCCAGCGTGCGGATCACCTCGACCGCCTGATCAATGGTGATCGACAGTTGGTCGATCTGCTTCAGGCTGCTGTCGATGTTCTGCTGGCCCAACTCGGCCTGGGTCTGCGCACCGCGCATTTCGCCTGCGGCGTGTTCGGCGTTTTTGGCCACCTCTTGCACGGCGTAGGTGACTTCGTTGATCGCCGTGGCCACTTGATCCATCTGCGAGGCTTGCTGCTGGCAACGTTGCTGGGCTTGCGTCGCGTCGTTGCCTATCTGCGTCGAAGACTGTTCCAGCGCCGTGGCAGTGGACTGCAAGTGGCGAATGACCGTGCGCAGCTTGGTGGTGAAGGTGTTGAAGTGCCGGGCAAGCTCGGTGACTTCATCGCGCCCGTGGGTGTCGAGACTGCGGGTCAGGTCACTTTCGCCGCTGGCGATATTGCTCATGGCCTGCACCGCCTCTTTTAACGGGCGGGCGATGCTGCGGGCGATCAGCCTGACCAGCACGACCATGAACAGCGCAATCGTCAGTCCGGCCACACTGGCTTTCCAGACTTGCGCCTGAAACTCGGCCTGTATGTCGTCGATGTACACCCCGGAGCCAATCACCCAGCCCCATGGCTCGAACACTTGCACATAAGAGGTTTTTGCCACCGGCTCGTCAGCGCCAGGTTTCGGCCAGCGGTAAGCCAGGTTGCCTGAACCCTGGGTCTTGGCCAGTGCGACCATTTCATTGAAGATCGCAACACCGTCCGGGTCCTTGATGGCAGACAGGTCTTTGCCGTCGAGTTTGGGGTTGGTCGGGTGCATGACCATAAAAGGGCGCAGGTCATTGATCCAGAAGTAGTCGCCCTGGTCATAGCGCATCTTGCTGATGACCTGCAGCGCTTGTTGTTGCGCAGCATCCCGGCTTAACGATCCGGCAGTTTCAAGGCCATGGTAGTAATCCAGAACGCCACTGGCGGCTTGCACCACGTGCCGGGTTTTCTGCGCTTTGCCTTCATTCAAATCGTCATGTATCTGCTTTAGCATCAGCAAACCCAACGTCAGCAGCATGGCCATTGCCACGATCAAGATCAGCCACAGACGCTGGCTGATGGACAACGTGCGCAGGGTATTCATACAGCGGTCACTCCTTTGTTGTTCTTGTTGTCAACGCTCGCACTCAGAGCAGCGAAAGTGGAACGTGTCTGATAGGATCTCGGCCGAAATTCAGAAAGCTGAATCTTTATTGTTTTCTGACAGTTATTTCACATCACGTCAGTGAACATGCAACACCCGCAACCACGGGTCGGCACCGGTTGCACACACTTATTTTTTGGCTAATCAGCACGGCATGACGCCGGGCTTTAATGGGGGAATGATGGATCTTTGGACTGCCGCACAGGCGTTGATACTCGGTGTCGTTGAGGGCCTTACGGAATTCTTGCCGGTCTCAAGTACTGGCCACCAGATTATTGTGGCGGACTTGCTGAACTTCGGCGGCGAACGCGCCATGGCGTTCAACATCATTATCCAGTTGGGCGCCATTTTGGCGGTTGTCTGGGAGTTTCGCCGCAAGATCCTCGACGTTGTCGTGGGTTTGCCGACGCAACCCAGCGCGCGCCGTTTTACCGTCAACCTGATCATCGCGGTCCTGCCGGCGGTGGTGTTGGGGGTGATCTTCGCTGACATGATTCACGAGTATCTGTTCAACCCGATTACCGTGGCCTCTGCCCTGGTTATCGGCGGTGTGATCATGCTTTGGGCTGAGCGCCGTACCCACGTCATTCGCGCTGAAACCGTTGACGACATGACCTGGAAAGACGCGGTCAAGATCGGTTTTGCACAATGCCTGGCGATGATTCCGGGGACTTCGCGTTCGGGCTCGACCATCATCGGCGGCCTGTTGTTCGGCCTGTCGCGTAAAGCGGCCACCGAGTTTTCGTTCTTCCTGGCGATGCCCACCATGGTCGGCGCGGCGGTGTACTCGGGTTACAAGTACCGTGAACTGTTCCAGCCCGACGACTTGCCAGTCTTCGCCATCGGTTTTGTGACGGCGTTCATCTTCGCCATGATCGCGGTCCGTGCGTTGCTCAAGTTCATTTCCAACCACAGCTATGCCGCGTTCGCCTGGTACCGCATTGCCTTCGGCCTGCTGATTCTGGCGACCTGGAAGTTCGGCTGGATTGACTGGGCTGCAGCAGGTTGAAGACCTCAGCCAACGACCGTCGCGGCTCGCCTGGGGTGCCTGAGCAGCCAGCTGGGCCCATGCGTGGCGTGAAGCTCAAGCTGCTGGCGTTACTGCTGCTGTGCGCGATGCCACTGGGGGGCTCGCTGAGCCTGTTGCTCACCGGCATCACGCGGGTGCCTCTGCTTGTTTATGGCGTGGCCAGTGTCGTGGCGTTCATCCTTTATGGCTATGACAAGCAGCAAGCCCGGCATGGCCGCTGGCGCACCCCGGAAAAGCTCCTGCACGGAGTTGAATTGCTGGGCGGCTGGCCGGGTGCGCTGGTGGCTCAGCAAGTGTTTCGCCACAAGACCCGCAAGGTGTCTTTTCAGGTCTGGTTCTGGTTGATCGTGGCCGTGCATCAAGCGATCTGGATTGATGTGCTGTTCTTGAAAATCACTTTTCTGAACCTGTAAGCGGCTGCCATGAGCGTCAGATCAATAAGCCGATCTGACGCTTTTTCGGCAATTTGCCGACCACCAACTGGTGGGAACGGCGCAGCAAGTCTTGCAGTTCTTCGGCGCCCATCGGGTAGGGCGCCTGCATGTTGATCCAGTGGGCCCGCGCCAGATACGGCGAAGGGCGTATCCCCGGGCGATCGATATAGCCCAGAAACAGTTCTTTCTCGACCTTGAACGACAACCCGTTGCTGTTGAGGTTGAACAGGGCAAACATTTTGCTCTGATCGACATAGAACACTTCAACCCCGCCCCATTTCACATCCTCCTTGACCCCCGGCAGGCTGCGACAGAACTCGGCTACCTGTTCCTTGGACATGATTTTTTGGGTGTTGGACGTGCGCGTCATAGGGTTTTTTCTCCGCAGCGTTCGAAGGTATCAGCCAAATGTTCGATCCAGGCCCGCACCGCTGGCATGACGCCGCGTCGGTGCGGGTACACGGCTTGCAGCCAGCCGCCGGGCAGTGACCATTGAGGCAGTAGTTGCACCAGCTCACCGGTTTCAAGCTCGTGCTCGCAATACATCAAGGGCAGCACGGTGAAGCCCAGACCTTGCAGGGTGCAGGCTTTACGCACGTTAAAGTCATCAATGCCCAAGCGTGCTTCCAGCACCATGTCTGAAGCTTTGCCGTGCTCATCGAGCATGCGCAAATGCACCATGCGATCGGCCTCAAGCGCCCCCAGCACCGGGGCATTTTTGAGATCGTCCGGGGTCTTGATTGCCCACTGTTCAGCAAAGGCCGGGCTGGCCACCATCACGGTCACCGCCTTGCGCAAACGTCGCGTTACCAGCAGCGGGTCTTCATCGCCCAGTTCGCGGACGCGCATGGCCACGTCAATGCCTTCGGTGATCAAGTCTACGCGGCGGTTGAGCAGGCTGACCTCCAATTGCACATGGGGGTAGGCGCGCAGAAAAGAGCTGACCATATCGGGCATAAACTGGTGAGCCAGGCCCACCGGGCACGAGACCCGCAGGCGCCCTCGGGGCTCGCTGGACATACTGGCCACGGCCTCGTCGGCCATTTCGGCTTGCAACAGCATGGCCTGGCAATGGCTCAAGTAGCGCTCGCCAACAGCGGTCAGCTTTAGTTGGCGCGTGGTGCGCTGCAACAGACGCGCACCCAGGCGCTCTTCAAGTTCGGCCACACGCCGCGACAGGCGTGACTTGGGGATGCCCAACAGACGGCCCGCCGCCGCAAAACCACCGGCTTCGACCACTTTGGCGAAGTAGTAGAGATCATTAAGATCTTGCATTGCTTTTCTCACTGTCCTACAGGTGGGACGAACTATCGCATGCTCGCTGACTTATCGTCGATTGCTTTCATCGGTAGCATCACCTCCACTTGAACGCCTGACGGCGATCTTAATTTGGAGATCCGCATGAAACTTTTGCATATCGATTCGAGCATCTTGGGCGACAACTCGGCTTCGCGTCAGCTGAGCGGTGAAGTAGTCAAGGCTTGGCAAGCGGCTGAGCCGAGTGTTGAAGTGAGCTACCGCGACCTCGCCAGCGAAGGCATTGAGCACTTCTCGGCGGCCACCCTGGTGGCGGCTGGCACCCCGGCTGAACTGCGTGATGCGGCGCAAAAGTACGAAGCGCAATTGAGCGCAGACACCTTGGCGCAGTTTCTGGCCGCGGATGCAGTGGTCATCGGCGCGCCGATGTACAACTTCACCATTCCAACCCAACTCAAGGCCTGGATCGACCGCATTGCGGTGGCCGGTCAGACCTTCCGTTACACCGAAACCGGCCCGGTTGGCCTGTGCGGCGGCAAGAAAGTGATCGTGGTCTCGACCTCGGGCGGCATTCACGCGGGCCAAGCGACAGGCGTGGCGCACGAAGAGTATTTGAAAGTGCTGCTGGGTTTTCTCGGCATCACTGATGTTGAGTTTGTTCGTGCACAGGGCCTGGGTTATGGCGATGAAGTGCGCAGCAAAGCCCTGAGCGATGCTCATCAGCACATTAGTCAGGGTCTGTTCAGCGCCGCGTAAGCTGCCCTGTAGTGCCCGCATAACAAAACTCTGTATTCTGGATACCGTCATTGGCCAGAGTACGGAGTTTTTTGCATCTGGCTTTAATGGCTTGGGTTATGCAAAGAAGAGGTTAACCGTCTTTTTTCATTGCCTGCTGCAAGCTGAGCGCTATTAAAGGTAAGCCGCCATGATGCGTCTATGCGCTGTCGTGTTTCTCATAATGGCTAGTTGCCCTGTGCTGGTGCACGCCGAGCCACTGAACCAATGGAGCGTGGGCTTTCATCGCCTCAGCTTTCTGGACCCGGTGGACGGCCAGCCGATGAACGCCATCGCCTTCTATCCGTCTACCGATGACGAAGTGCACAGCCGCATCGGCGTCTATGACCTCGATGCCAGCGAAGATGCCAAAATTGCCATCGGCCATTACCCGCTGCTGGTGCTGTCCCATGGCAATGTCGGCACGCCGCTGGCACTGCACGACCTGATCACCGCACTGGCGCGCAAAGGCTTTGTTGTCGTGGCGGTGCTGCATCCGGGTGACAACTTCAAAGACCACAGCCGTACCGGCACCCTGAGCAATCTATACGGGCGGCCGATGCAAATATCGGCGGCGATTAGCGCCGTGCTGGATGAAAACAGCCTGTCTGCTTACGTCGATGCGGATCAGGTCGGGGTGATCGGCTATTCGGCAGGTGGTGAAACGGCGCTGATTCTGGCCGGGGCCGAGCCGGACTTGAACCGTCTGCGGCGTTATTGCCAAGAGCGACCCGATGATAACGATGCCTGCACGACCCAAGGTGAATTGATCGCTGATCGGGATGATTTGTTGCCCGTCGCGGACCCGCGTGTGCGTGCGTTGCTGTTAATGGCGCCGCTGAGCCTGATGTTTGGCCGCGACACCCTGGCCCAAGTGCATGTGCCGGTTTTGTTGTACAGCGGCGAGGGTGATCAAACCGTGTTTCCGGACAAAAATGCCGAAGCTCTGGCGCGTAAATTACCGATCCCCCCTGAGTTCAATCTGATCCCCGGCGCCGGACATTTTGTGTTTCTGGCGCCTTGCTCGGATGAACAGCGCGCAACCATGGCCTGGGCCTGCACCGATGCTGATGGGGTTGATCGTGAGGATATCCATCGCGATTTGATTTACGAATCAGGGCGCTTTTTCAGTAAGGCGCTGAATAACAACGCCCACACACTGTTACGTACCGCAGACCACTAGCTGGCCCGGCGCGAGAGCCCTAGGGTAAGCAGCAGGCCCGCAATGCACATCAGTGCTGCGCTAAAGAAAATCCAGGGATACCCAAGGTTCAAGGCAATGGCGCCCATCAGCGGCCCGGCCATGGCCAGCGCCAGGTCAAAAAACACCGCATAAGCGCCCAGGCCTGCACCCCGACTCGAACTGGGGACTTGCTTGACCGCCTCAACGCCCAGCGCCGGGTACACCAGTGACAGGCCAAACCCTGCCAACCCGGCACCGATCAAGGCATAGCCGGTAGACGGCGCGAGCCACAACAGCACCAGCCCCAGGGTTTCCATGGCCATACAGGTCATTGCGACGCTGTAGCCACCCAAGCGGTTAATGCTGTTGGTGAATATCAGCCGGGCCAGGATAAAACACACGCCAAACACCGTCAGGCAGTAGGCCGCGCCCGTCCAGCCCTGGTCGATATAGAACAGCGTGATAAAGGTCGTCAGGGTGCCATAACCAATAGACGCCAGCATCAGGCTGAGGCCATAGGGCGCGATCAGCCCCAGCACCGACCAAAAGGACAGGCGCACCCCGGCGATCACCGGCATCGAAGTTTTGTTACGGATGGTCAGCAGTGCCAGCAAGGCCAACCCCAGCAGCGCAATGCCCAGGCTGGAAAACCCGAGTGTGTCGATCATCAGAACACCCAGCGGGGCACCCAAAGCAATCGCCCCATAAGAGGCGATACCGTTCCAGCCGATGGTGCGTGCGGTGTGTTCCGAGCCGACTTGCGCGATGCCCCAACTAATCGTGCCGACACCGATAAGCCCTTGGGCAATGCCCAGAAAAATGCGCCCGACGATCAAAATGCCAAGGCTCAGCAGCGGGGAGCTTTGCAGCATGACAGCGACGTACGTGAGTACACCGCTGATGGCGATGCCGATCAGGCCGTACACCACCGCAGGCTTGGTCCCGTGTTTGTCGACGATGCGCCCGGCCGAAGGACGTGTCAGCAGGGTGGCGAGGTATTGCGAGGCGATGGTCAGGCCGGCAATCACGGCGCTGAAGCCCAATTGGTCATGCACATAGCCCGGCAAGACCGCGATGGGCAAGCCAATGCAGATAAAGGCGATAAACGTGTAAAAAACAATCGACAGGATTTGCAGCGTAACCGACAGAGAACTCGGATGAGGAGGATGTTGCGCAGACATGAGCAGCGGTTCCGGCTGGCGTTTGGGCGCCGCTATGATGGCGTGCCGGCCGGGTAAATGAAAGCAGGCTAACGATAGTTCGTTTGGGGCACCCTTTTTACCTCTTGAGCCATAACGTCGATCGGTTCACAACCTGTCTTTTTCCAGTGAGAGACAACCCCAGATCGGCAGCAACTGATGAGTTGCACACGTAAGGGGTTGTGCAGGGTTTCGCTGCGTTGTATCAGGCTCGGGACCTGTTTACTCGGCACTTCTATCGTTATGGCTAGAGACGAATTGGCGAAAACGCTCGGTGGGCAAGCCTTCGAACAGTTCAGTCGGCGTGCCCTGAGCGTCGATCAAGCCGCCGTGCATAAACACCACCCGATTCGACACGTGCCGGGCAAAGCCCATTTCGTGGGTGACCACCAGCATGGTGCGGCCTTCTTCGGCCAGCGAGCGCATCACCCGTAATACCTCGCCAACCAGTTCGGGGTCGAGTGCCGAGGTGGGCTCGTCAAACAGCATTACTTGTGGGTTCATCGCCAGTGCGCGGGCGATTGCGACCCGTTGTTGCTGCCCCCCGGACAGGTGCGCCGGGTAGTAGTCCTTACGCTCGTACAGGCCGACCTTGTGCAACAGGGCCTCGGCCTCTTCGATGCATTCGGCGCGTGGGCGTTTGAGCACGCGCATCGGGCCTTCAATCACGTTCTGCAGCACCGTCATGTGCGACCACAGGTTGAAGCTCTGAAACACCATGCCCAGGCTACTGCGCATGCGCTCGACCTGACGGTTGTTGCTCGGCGTTTGACGGCCGTCGACATGCTGTTTCATCTCGATCACTTCACCGTTGACGCGGATGATGCCTTGATCGGGGGTTTCCAGCAGGTTGATGCAGCGCAGGAACGTGCTTTTACCGGACCCGCTGGCGCCGAGGATCGAGATCACGTCGCCTTTGTGTGCGTCCAGATCAATACCCTTGAGGACATGGGCGCTGCCGAAGGACTTCTGGATATTAGTGACCGACAAGGCTGAAGCGGACTGAATGCTCATGGCAGGCTCCGTATCAAATCAGGAATGGGTAGGCAGTGTGGGGCTGGATTTTTTCACGACGTCTGCTGGGCGTTCGCGCAAGTGTGGCGAGAGGCGATACTCAAGCCAGGCGACCGCACGCACCACCAGGTAGTTGAGCACCAGATAAATCAGGGCCGCGCAAATGAACACCTCCATGGTGCGGTAGGTGCGCTGGATGATCTGCTGGGCGACGCCCGTGACATCCCAGACCGTCACCAGGCTGGCGAGGGCGGTGGACTTGACCAGCAAAATGGCTTCTGTTGAGTAGGCCGGCAGGGCCTGGCGCAGGGTCACCGGGGCGATGATCCGGTACAGCAACTCCCAGGGCGACATGCCAATGGCTTTGCCAGCTTCGATCTGACCTTGGGGTACGCTGAGCAGGCCACCGCGGATGATTTCTGCAGTGTAGCCGGCGGTGCACAAGGCCAGTGACACCACTGCGCAGCCATAGGGTGAACGCAGTACGACCCAGGCAAAACTGTCGCGGATGGCCGGGAACTGGCCCAGCCCGTAGTAAATCAAGAACATTTGAATCAGCAGCGGTGTGCCGCGAAACAGCATGATGTAGAACCGCGCCGGGTAGCTGAAAAACCACCAGCGGCTGACCCGCAGGCTGACGATGCCGACCGACAAGGCAAGGCCGAGCACTAACGAGCAGAAAAAAATCGACAAGGTGGTGGGCAGGGCGGCCAGCAGCTTGAGCATGGTGTCTGCGAGGAACGGAAAATCAATCATAGGTGTCGCTCCCGACGCGAACTAGACTGGGCTGCGCTGCCGCGTACGGCGCACGCGGGCTTCAGCCATGTGGAACAGCCGACCGGAGAGGCCGGTGAGAATGAGGTACAGCGCGCCCCCGATGATGTAGAAGGTGAAATAGTGGCGGGTGGACCCGGCTGCGACCTGACTGGCGCGCATCAATTCCACCAGACCGATGACTGAAATCAGCGCGGAATCTTTCAGACTCATTTGCCAGACATTGCCCAGACCCGGCAGCGCGTAGCGCAAAATCTGCGGCACCAGAATCCGTTTGAAGCGCATGGCACGGCTCATGCCGATGGCCAGCCCGGCTTCCAGTTCGCCACGCGATACGGCGAGAAAGGCCCCCCGGTAGACTTCCGCCTGATAAGAGCCAGAGATCAGCCCCACCGCCAACGCCCCGACCAGAAAAGGCGGCACGTCGATATAACCTTCGCCGCCGAACCAATGGCCAACCGCCGTCACCACACTGGCCCCGCCAAAGTAGAACAGGTAGATCACCAGCAACTCGGGAATCCCCCTGAACAGTATCGAGTACAGATTTCCCAGCCCGCGCAAACTGCGGCGGCGGGAGAGTTTGGCCGCCGCCACCAGGCTGCCAAATACCGCCCCTACCAGCAGTGCTGCGAGGGTCAATATCACGGTCATGCCGGTGGCCTTGAGCAGCGCCATCCCCCAACCTGAGTCACCAAAACTGAGTAGCTGCAAGAGGTTCATAGTGGATCCCACGTCTAAAAAGGGTTAAGCAGCCCGGCACCCTTCACGCTGCCGGGCCATTCAGATCATTGCTTGGGGGTCAGGTCCTGCTTGAACCACTTCTCGCTCAGGGTTTTGATCGTGCCATCAGCCATGGCTTCCTTGAGGGCGGCGTCGAACTTGGATTTGAGCTCCACGTCGTTCTGGCGAAAGCCCAGGGCTTCGCCTTCACCCCAGATCGGGCCTTTGATCACCGGGCCGGTGTACACCAGTGACTTGTTCTCCGGCTTGTCCATGAGCGAGTTGAAGAAGGTCACGTCATCAAAGGCAACATCGATCCGCCCGGATTGCAGGTCGAGAATGGCCTCGGACGAGCTGCCGTATTCACGGATCGTCGCTACATCTTTGAAGTTTTGATCAATGAATGAGGTGTAAATGGTGCCGGAGGCGATGCCGATGGTTTTGCCTTTAAGCGCCTTGCGCAGGTCTTCAACGCCAGCACGGATTTCCTTGGGGTCGGTGCCCAAGGTGATGGCCGCGTCAGTACCGGTTTTGCCTGGCAGCAAGTCGGCTTGCAGGGCGACAAAACTGGCCGGGGTCTGGGCGTAAGGCGTAGAGAAGGCCATGACCTTCTGGCGTTCGTCGTTGATGACAATGGCGTCCATCAGCACGTCGAATTTGCCTGCATTGAGGCTGGCGATCATGCCGTCCCAGTTCTGCACGACGATGTTGCACTTGAGCTTCATGCGCTGACAGATCACGTCCATCAGTTCTGGCTCGAAGCCGCTGACTTTTCCACCTGGCAGTGTCAGGTTCCAGGGTTCATAGGCGCCCTCTGTGGCGATATTGACCGATGTCCACTCTTTGGCCTGGAGTGCCGGAGCACAGGCCAACACCATTGCACTGAGCGCTACAGAACCCAACCAGCTTGATTTGTTCGACATCTTGGTACTTCCTGTCTAATCAATTGAGTGTTGCGAACTGATCCGGCTCAGGCCGAATCGCCAAGGTCGGTACACACCGTTTTTTCTGGGGATTGCAAACGGATGCAAACCGGTACTAAGCCTGTAAGGGCGAATGCATTTTCCACGCCGACGTCCTGGGCCAACTGACGGATGTTGTTGCCGTGGCTGAGCGTTGGAACGTCCATTTTTCTGTCACTCGACTCGATCAAACCAAACCCGCTGGGTAGAGAGGTACGTGCGAACATGTATTTGCTTGTACATACAAGAATATGCAATCAATCGGCCAACTTGATTTCTCATCGATGAATCCGTTTGAAATACAGTGAAAGTTCTTTAGAAACAGTAGGTTATGGGTGTTTATTTGTTGCGGGATTTTTATCCGGCAGTGGCAAGGCGGATGCTTGAGCCTGAAAGTGCACCACGGTGGTACGAACGGTGACAGTGTGGATTAAAGTGGTGCGCGGCGAGGGGTAACGGGTATGACTGTCTGTGTGGGGAGGGCCACGCTTTATCTCGCAGCCCTCTCTTGGAGCGCGGCCTGTTTACTTGAGGTTTTGCTGCACGGTGGCGAGTACTTCGCCGCTGCGCACTTGCTCGGTCACGCTGGCAATGTCGGTATAGAACGCGCGGTCGTGTTCAGCCACCGGTACACGGCTGCGCACCAGGTCATACACTGCTTTGGTCACGCTGGAGGCTTTGCCCACGTCATGAAAATCGAGGGCCTGGCAGCCCACCAGCAGCTCCATGGCCAGCACTGATTCCAGTTTTTCGGACACTTTGTAGGCCTTGATCACAGCGTTATAGGCCAGGCTGACCAGGTCTTCCTGGTTGGCGCAGGTCGAGAAGCTGTCGACCGAGGAGGGGAACGACAGTGACTTCATTTCTGCATACAGGCCTGCCGCAGTGTATTGCAGGATCATGTAGCCGCTGTTCAGGCCCGGATTGCGCACCAAAAAAGCGGGCATTTCACTGAAGTGCGAGTTAACCATGCGATCAATACGACGCTCGGCAATCTTCGCCAGGTTGGCCAGTGCCACGCACAAGGAGTCGGCTGACATGCCGATGTAGGTGCCATCAAAGTTGGCTCCCGAGATGGCAATGCCGTCGCCGTCATCAAGCGGGTAGATCACCGGGTTGTCGCCTGAAGAGTGAATTTCGTTTTCGATGTTTTCCCGCGCGTGCTCGATAAAACGTTTCGACGCGCCGTGTACTTGGGGGATGGAGCGCAGGCTGTAGGCGTCCTGAAGCCGGTAGTCGATGTTTTCAGCGATCAGTTGGCTGTCATGCAGCATCGCCTTTATGTCCTGTGCAGTTTGCGCCTGCTCTTTGTGTGCCTTGATCGAGTGATAGCGTGGGTCGAAGGCCCGAATCGTGCCTTTTAACGCTTCCATGGACAGTGCCGCGGCGACGTCTGCCAACGAAGCGGTCTGCATGGCGTTGTACAGGGCCAGAATGGCGATGGCGGTCACCGAGGTGGTGCCATTGAGCATGGCCAGGCCTTCTTTGCACTGCAGATCGGTCGGTTGCAGGCCAACCTGTTTCAGCGCGGTGGCGCCATCAACCCATTCGCCGCCATTGACCCGCGCTTTGCCTTCACCCAGTAGGACCAGAGCCAGGTGCCCCTCGACCGCCAGGTAACCCACCGATCCTTCGCCGGGTGCAAACGGTACGACGTCGTTATTGAGCAGGGCAGCGATCAGTTCCAGTAACTCAAGGCGCACCCCCGAATACCCTTTGCCAAGGCTGATCAGCACCATCAACTGTATCGCACGCACCTGCTCACGCTTGAGCGGCTCGCCCACGGCCACCGCGTGGGAGCGCACGATATTGACCTGAAGCTCCTTGGCATTGCTCGCAGAAATCACATGGCGAACGTTGTCGCCGAACCCGGTGGTCACGCCATAGACCAAGCGATTCTCATCAAGAAAACGCTCCACCAGACCACGGGATTTTTTCACGCGCTGCTGATAAGCCTCAGAAAACGAGACCTTGGCTGCATAACGGGCGACCGCCACAAACTCTTCGATGGAAGGCTCTCTATCGCCAAGAACAACCTGAGTGATCTGTTGAGGATGAGCTTTCATTGCGAACTCCCG
Organism: Pseudomonas sp. FSL R10-1350; assembly: GCF_009600525.1. Lineage (NCBI taxonomy): Bacteria > Pseudomonadati > Pseudomonadota > Gammaproteobacteria > Pseudomonadales > Pseudomonadaceae > Pseudomonas > Pseudomonas sp. FSL R10-1350. The sequence goes on along the minus strand of NZ_WIVR01000022.1, from coordinate 48,797 downwards.
AGAAACCAAATGAATAAGGGGCTGGACCGGCCAAGCCGTCGCTCGATTGAGCGTGGGAGAAGGCTAAAGCGATTTTTGAGTGAAGAAAATATGGCGATTTCTGTCAGTTTTATTAGTATTTCTAAACTTTAAATGCCTGTGAGGCCGCACCTTGCCATGAGTCGCTTACCGCCTTTGCGCGCCCTGCAAATATTCGAAACCGTCGGCCACTGTGGTGGTATTTCCCAGGCGGCAAAACGCTTGAACCTCTCGGTGGGGGCGGTGAGCCAGCAGATGAAACTGCTGGATGAGGCGCTGGGCATGAGCCTGACGGTCAAGGACGGCCAGCGTTTGCGCTTGAACGCCATTGGCCAGCGTTTCCATGCCAGATGTTCGACAGCCTTTGAAGAGTTGAGAGCCGCTGTGGCTGAAGTCGAACGCTCGAAAAACCCCAACAACTTGTATGTCAGTGGCTTGCCTTCACTGATGAACAAGTGGCTGGGGCCGCTGATTTACGAATGGCAGCACGAGCATGACGATCTCGACATCTATCTGGATGGCACGCTTGCGGATACATCGGAGGAGGAAAACGCCGATTTCCGGATTGGCTATGGCGAGCCGATCCAATACGCCGAGCGCAGCGTTGTGCTGTTTCACGATTGTGTGGTGCCAGCGTGTTCACCGGCGCTTTTAGGCCATTCAGGCACGGTGGGGCAGGCCGCTGACTTGCTTCAGTACCCACTGATACGCGTTGACTCACGGCCGAAATTTGATTCGCCGCCGTCGTGGGTTGAATGGTTTGATCTGGAAGGCGGGGTGGTGGAGCAGAAGATTGCCGTGCGTCGAAGCTTTTCTTCAGCCAGCATGGCCATTCAGGCCGCCATTGATCACCAGGGCATCGTACTGGCGCAGTACTCGATGATTGCCCGTGACATTGCTGAGGGGCGCTTGATCATCCCGTGGCCGCACGCCATGGCGCTGCCATCGCCGTATTACCTGAGTTGGCACCCTAACACGCTACACAAAGCACAATGCCGGGCGTTTCAGCGCTGGTTGATAGGTCGGGGAAAAGCGCAGGAAGACATGACTGAGCGCCTGATCACAGCTCTGCCTGCACAAGCAACTGTAGGAGCGAGCTTGCCTCGCGATCTTTAAAAAGGCCAAAAGATCGCGAGACGAGCTCGCTCCTATGAAAAACAAAATAAGTGATTGATTCTAAAGGCCCTGTAGGAGCGAGCTTGCTCGCGATCTTTTGATCTTGATCCAAGAGCCCCCTCACCCTAGCCCTCTCCCGAAGGAGAGGGAACCGATTGGGGGATGCTGAAGATATTCGGTGGCCTGTTTGCTGCGGGACAGCCCGGGTCGTAGCAAGGGCTTTACCGGTGTCTGGAATCAGAACACCACGCCTTGGCTGCGCAGGTAGTCGTCGTAGGTGCCGCTGAAGTCGATCACGCCGCTTGGGCTCAGCTCGATAATACGAGTGGCCAGCGACGATACGAATTCACGGTCATGGCTGACGAAAATCAGCGTGCCAGGGTAGTTTTCCAGCGCCAGGTTCAACGCTTCGATGGATTCCATGTCCAAGTGGTTGGTCGGTTCGTCCATCACCAGTACGTTCGGCTTTTGCAGGATCAGCTTGCCGAACAGCATGCGGCCTTGCTCACCACCGGAGATCACCTTGACCGACTTGAGGATCTCGTCGTTCGAGAACAGCATGCGGCCCAGGGTGCCGCGAATCATTTGCTCGCCTTGAGTCCATTGGCCCATCCAGTCGAACAGGGTCACATCGTCTTCAAAGTCGTGCGCGTGGTCTTGCGCGTAGTAGCCCAGCTCAGCGGACTCAGTCCACTTGATCGAACCGGCATCCGGAGTCAGCTCATTGACCATAGTGCGCAGCAGCGTCGTTTTACCGATACCGTTCGGGCCAATGATTGCCACGCGCTCACCGGCTTCAACGGTAAAGCTGAAGTCTTTGAACAGCGTCTTGCCATCAAAGCCTTTAGCCATGTTTTCAACAATGACGGCCTGGCGGTGCAGCTTTTTGGTCTGCTCGAAACGAATGAACGGGCTGACACGGCTGGAAGGCTTGACCTCGGCCAGGGTGATCTTGTCGATTGCCTTGGCGCGCGAGCTTGCCTGTTTGGATTTCGAGGCGTTGGCCGAGAAGCGGCTGACGAACGCTTGCAGCTCGTTGATCTGAGCTTTCTTCTTGGCGTTCTCAGACAGCAGTTGCTCACGCGATTGGGTCGCGACAGTCATGTACTCGTCATAGTTGCCCGGGAACAGGCGCAGCTCGCCGTAGTCCAGGTCAGCCATGTGGGTGCAGACGCTGTTCAGGAAGTGTCTATCGTGAGAGATGATGATCATCAGGCTGTTGCGCTGAGTCAGAACGTTTTCCAGCCAGCGGATCGTGTTGATATCCAGGTGGTTGGTGGGTTCGTCGAGCAGCAGCACTTCAGGATCAGAGAACAGCGCCTGAGCCAGCAATACACGCAGCTTCCAGCCCGGCGACACTTCGCTCATCGGGCCGTTGTGCTGTTCAATGCCGATACCCAGGCCCAGCAGCAATTCACCGGCGCGGGACTCAGCGGTGTAACCGTCCATTTCTGCGAACTCGGTTTCGAGTTCGGCAACGGCCATGCCGTCTTCTTCGGTCATTTCTGGCAGCGAGTAGATGCGATCGCGCTCAGCCTTGACCTTCCACAGTTCTTCGTGGCCCATGATCACGGTATCGATCACGGTGAATTCTTCGTAAGCGAACTGATCCTGGCGCAGCTTACCCAGACGTACGTTCGGTTCCAGCATGACCTGGCCGCCCGACGGGTCGAGATCGCTGCCGAGGATTTTCATGAAGGTGGATTTGCCGCAACCGTTGGCACCGATCAAACCGTAGCGGTTACCTGCGCCGAATTTTACTGAAACGTTCTCGAATAGCGGCTTTGCGCCGAACTGCATCGTGATGTTAGCTGTGGAGATCAATTACTTTACCTATCAATAACTTAGAGAGCGCGTATTTGAGCTGGTAGCCGTTTGCTACCAACCTGGAGCTTTTCAAGCCCACTCCGATCTGAGCTTGAGTTGACCCAACGCGCATAAGTCGACAGCAACAATTGGACGCTAAGGCCAAGCTGCTGAGGAATAAAAGCGGGGTTCATGCCAGACATGGCGCGCATTGTCGCATAGGTGTGACGACAGTTGTATGGCAGGCGACCATTGAAACCGAATGAGCGCAGAGTGAACGCTGCGCGAGAGCCCTGTTTCGATGGACCATTGATGCGATACAGGTCTTCATGGCTGCGCGGGGGTGGACGGCAGTCGAGACGTGAGAATGAACCCCTTTAATCAAACGCCTTCTAAGATGATTCAGTCTATCGGAGGCACATTGTGGCCAAAATCATCACTGAAGATACCCGCCTTCAACAGGCGTGCACGGCTGACGTCTTGTTATTTGGTACACCGAAAGATCGTCTGGACTTCTATCGCAGAGAAATTCAGTACGAAACCAGCCTGCTCTCAAATAGAACGAACGCCTATTTAACGGCGCAGTCGTTCCTGGTCATTGCGTTTGCATCGTCAATGGCCAATCTCAATCCTGAGTGGGGAGAGCTGTTCACACTGGTGGTGCCAAGCTTGATGGCCGTTCTGGGCATCTTTAGCTCATTGCATGCCTGGCCAGGGTTTCGGGCTTCGTATGTGATTATTGATCACTGGCATTTCAAACAAAGCCATTTGTTGCGAAGTGACCCGGTGATGGGTAAAGCCTACGATGAGTCGCCCTTGTTTAACGAAAAGGAATCCAGTCAGAAGGGCTATCGAAAGTCGCTCATGTTCTCGATGAGAACACCTTGGCTGTTTGTGATTTTCTGGCTGCTTCTCGCCAGTTTTTGCATCTATGTGCAGCTCGCTAACGCCAGCCAGTGAGCTTGATGGGCGCGGTGCAAGCCCCGACAACGCCGGGGCCTGACCGGGCGGATCAGAAGACCATACCGACCTTCACGCCGAACTCGTCACGCTTGAGTTTGGTGTTGTCAGCAACCGGAGAATCCTCGTCAATCTTGTACTCGGTACGGGTGTAGTAGATGCCCGCCTGGATCGGCAGATCGCCTTGCTGATTCATCAGCAGCGACACTTCAGCGTAAGGGTTGGTGCGGTCTTTCATGTCGACGGTGTCGCTGCCGAAGTTTTTAACTTTGACCTTGGCTCGGCCATCGAGGGTCTGGCGGGCACCCACTTCAACGCGCAGGGTCGAGGTGTCGAACTGGTGGTTGTAACCCAGAGCGGCCTTGGCGAACGGCGATTTGTAGGTCAGTTTGGTGTCGATATCGTTGATCTCTGGCTCGAAACGGGTCCAGGTGTAACCGCCACCCACGATCACGTCGACAAAGTTGCGCGCATCCAGCGCGGCACGCCAGCCAAGGTCGAGGTCAGCCTGGGCTTCCTTGAGCTTGTTGCCATCCTTCTTGCTGTATTTGGCTTCGCCACCCAACTGGTAGATGAAACCCGATTCAGCGGTCATTTTGTTGCCATAGTTGGCAAATACGCCGCCTTGGCCCATGTGTTCCTTGTCGGATCTGCTGCCGCCTTCGAATTTGAAGTCTGTGTATGAACCCAGCAAGCCCACGTTGAACAGCGGGTCGGTGCTTGGGGCGGCCATCACTGCCAGCGGAGCGCTGAAAAGCGCCAGGGCGCAGGAGTGACGTAGCAGTTTTTTTGTAAACATTCGCAAGAGTCTCCATGACTTGAAAAATATCGAACGAGCGTTTCGATAAAGCGTCAGAGAGAAAGTTCAAAAATAATGGCGAGGGACTTACGCACTGTTCGTAACAGACCGGCGAAGTACGTTATCAATCAATCGGCGTCATGCAGGCAGGTTATTGAGCGCTAGCGATAAATGCGAATTTTCTGCCAGCTCACCTTGCTGTAAAAAGTCCCGGTGTCGCCCAGCAGGGCATAACGGGTTGCCCGATAGGCCGATGTAAACTTTGAGCAGTGCAAGCCCCGGATCTTTTTATAAGCCCATGACCAGCCGCGTTTGCTTTTATTCTCCATAGCCTTAGCCTCACACAAGGAGCATCTAGTAGTGTTAGATGCTAGCGACAAAAGATGACACTTGCGGGTGCACAGATAAGCCAAATGAGCTTATTTAAAAGTCGTTAGTTGCGTGTTTTGTTATTTATCGTCGGGCTTTGTCGAGAGCTAATCAGGGTTAACGCTTTTGTTTTACTGACACTCGAGTGGGGAGTCAATACGCCAACTCTGGCAACTTAGGCCGTTTAATTGGCGGGCAGAGGGATTTGCGTCTATAGAGGTCTACCCTCCGGCACGATCAGACCGCCAAGGTGTCACTGCTGATCGCGACAGTCTGCGGCTTTGCGGGCGATTCGCTTGGCCGAACCTGGTGTCTATGGTTGCGGCAGGCAAGCGTTAAACGTTAAATTTTGTCGGTCATTAGCGCCCTGTGTCGGAGATCAAACATCGGTAAATATGTTCTCTTTTGGCCAGCGTATTTCCAGGTATTCGCTCAGGTAACTGATAAAAGCTTTAACTTTTGGCGTCATGGCAGCCCGGTCTTGAACGCAGGCATAAATGTCCAGGGGCTTGGTGTATGACTCAGTCGGTGAATGGCTGTGTTGAAGCAGCGGGATAAGCTGACCCGATTCGATATAAGGTGCGGCGATGTACTCTGCCAGTCGCGCAATACCGGCGCCATGGGCAGCCATTTGTGCAAGTGCGTCAATGTCGTCACTGGTGGCCGTAACATTAAGCGCTGCATAACTGTGCTGGCCATTGTTGATAAACCCCCAGCGCAGAAAGCGACCATCCAGAGGGTAGCGAAAACCCAGGCAGGCGTGATGTTGCAGGTCGTCGGGGGAAGCTGGCCAGCCCGCACGTTCGAGGTAAGCCGGTGAGGCGCAGACAATAAAAGGCACCGAGACGATTTTGCGGGCAATGATCCCGTCTTCCAGTTGCGGCTTGATTCTCAGGCTCAGGTCAATGCCGCTGTGGATGTGGCTGATTTTGTTGTCAGTGATGTTCAGTTCCAGAGTCAGACGCGGATAGCGCGTGGCAAAACCCGCGACCAACGGGGCGACGACATGCCGCCCGAAAGCGGAAGTCGACGCGATGCTCAACCGCCCTTGCAGTTCGCTGTCGCTATGGCTGATAGCCCGGTGTGCCAGCTCAACATCCGTGACGATGCGCTGCACTCTGTTGTAGTAAAGGGCTCCGTCCTCGGTCAGCGCCATGCTTCGGGTGGTGCGTTGCAGCAAACGCGTGCCCAAGTGTGCTTCCAGACGGTTGATGGTCTGGCTGACGGCGGCGGCACTGAGGCCGAGATTTTTCGCCGCGCCTGCAATCGATCCGGCTTCAACTACTTTGATAAAACTGTTAATCGCAGCAAACAAATCCATGTTTTGATCCTGAACGGGCCGTATTCGTAAGATCTGCTTTATAAACAAACTAGAAATGGCCGTCTAGTTGCGTGTTTTTGATCTTGTTAAGGTGCGCCATCCACTACTTTCAGGATTAAAGGGCCACACATGAACGCTAAAAGCACTTCAAACACCTTGATTTCAAGCCGCCTAAAGTTCTCGGTGCGTGCAACGCCCTATGTATTCGCGTTGTACATGTCCACGATCATGGCCTTTTTAATGTCGCTGGTGATTACTGCTGCCAATACTGGTATCGATGCGGATTACCTGAACAACACGTTGCAGGCTTATAAGTTGGCCATGCCTGCCGCTTTCCTGTGCATCCTTGTGGTGCGCCCCATCGTGATCAAACTGGTGGCCATGACGGTTCATCCGCATCGCTAACCGCGGGCAGCTTTTACAGCCAGTATTTGGGATAGCTGCCTTTGCTGCGTGCGTTGTTAAGGCATAAGGCAGTGATCACCACCACCAGCGAGCCTGCCAATACGGGCGTTAGCAAAAAACTCCACGGGGCACCGGCGGTGATGACGACCAACGGGTTGGCACCGGCGGGGGCATGCACGGTGCGTGTCTGCTGCATGGCGACCAGCGCCAGCCCGACTGCCAAAGCGCAAGCCCACCATTCATTGCCCAGGGTGTGCAGCACCACGAGCCCGACCAGTGTCGACACCATGTGCCCGCCAATGATGCTGCGCGGCTGGGCCAGGGGGGAGTCGGGCACGCCAAAGGCCAGCACACAACTGGCACCAAACGAGGCCATCAGCCAGGGCGTTCCGCTGATCAGGCTAAGCCAGCCGGTGGCGCCGATAGCGATGACCACGCCGATAAACGACATCAAGCTGAAACGCAGATCGGGGGCGGGTGGAGCGCTTGATTTAGGCAGGCGAATAATAGGCATGGCGATAACTCGGTGAGGGGATAGTGACAAAAGGATACCGATCGGTTTACCTGTAAGTCAACCGATCGGTATACACTGGCCGCATTCACTCCAAAGGAATTCGTGATGAGTACTGCAGATGTGATCACCCGGGCGGCCCTTGATCTGTTCTATCGCCAGGGCTTTCATGCCTCGGGGGTCGAGCAACTCAGCCAGATGGCTGGTGTGACCAAGAAAACCCTGTACCGGCATTTTCCGAGCAAGGAACACGTGGTCGAGGCTGCGCTGCAACTGCGGCACGCCGAGTTCATGGATCAAATGGCCACGGCGGTAGAGGGCGCTGACCAAGCGAACAGGCCCCAGGCCTATATCGACTTCATTATCTGTTGGGTGCAGTCGGCTGATTTCCATGGCTGCGCGTTCATCAATGCTTCGGCTGAATACAGCGCTCAGAGCGCTCCGCCTCATGTCCTGGCCAGTCAACACAAGCAGCAGGTCCTGAATTACCTGCAAGGTATTTGCACGCAGGCAGGCCTGACGCAGTCGTCGGCGGTTGCGATGCAACTCTTTGTGATTGGCGAAGGTCTTATTGTCACTTCCCAGGTCAGTGGACTCGTGCCGGCGATGCTCCCGCCAATACGCGAAATGGTAGCTGTGCTCTGCGCCTCGTCACCCCGTGAATAACCACGATAAGGGATCTCAACACGGCATGACGCCATCTCAAGGAATGATTATGTTGACCAAGACAAAGCAACACAGCGCCCTTATTAGCCTCGCTTTGGCCGGGACGGTATTGGCAGGCTGCGCCAGCAGCCCTCAGTTCTCGGGGCAATCGGTCACTGATCCGCTGCTGCGCAAGGATGTATATGCAACAGTCGAGCGTCTGTTTTCAGCGGTAACCCAGTGCCGTTCAATCAGCGCCGTTGATAGCCGTATTACCAACATAGATCAGTCACCGAGCGGCGCAGTCCAGAAAGCCGAGGAGACCTGGCGGGTTTCCGGTTGCGGGACGACCGAGGCTTATAAGGTGGTGATGCGGGCAGATGACAAAGGCGAGACTGACTTCTCGGTTTCGCAGCAACGTTAAGTAGCCCCGTCGAGCTCAGGCAAGTCTGCAAGAAGAGAGCGTGAAAAACGTTCTGCTTTTATCGCTTGCGCCCTCTTCAAGGGCTCCCAAGTGAAAGGGCAACAATCTCTAGTGTTGACTGTTAGGCACCATTCTCATGCCATACGCTTTCAGGTCATTGATCAGGTTATCCAGTTGGTTGTAGCGCTTTTGGTGAATGTGCTCCCAATTGGGACGTTCGATGTAGAGCTTGCCTTCTGCATCGGTTTGCAAGGGCGTACGCAGTATTTCCCGGCTGCTTGAACGATGAATCAATTCGGGCCAGTGCTGGTGATCTTTATCGAACAGGAACTGGCCGGTTTCGGGAAGTGTTTGCTCAAGTTGAGATTCGGTTAAGGGAGGCGTTTTAGGGCGTTTGCCGGGTATTTCTACTTCAAGCAAAAAGTCGTTTTTCAGAAAAGCGACGTTCGAGCCTATGAAGTCGGGTTTTCCAACATCCCCGCGGTCTACTGTTATGCCACGTTGTGATCCTGGCTTAACGTCTGCCACACGCAGTGAAATTGCGCCCTCCAGCTCTGCAAGTCCGGGCACGCCTTGATGGGCGTTGGCGTGGCTGTTACCGACCAGGGCGATCCACTTATGGCTACCTGTTTGTGCCTGGTGGTTGCGGATGATTTGGCTGGCACCGTAGCTAAATAATGTCGTGCGCGCGTTATCAGCCGAACCTTCGATACCTTTGGTGTAGTAGCTTGCAACACAGTCGATGGCGATTATCCTCAGACCATGCTTTTGAGCGTTGTAGACCAGGTTGCTGAATGAGTAAGGGCTGCTCGCGTCAATGCTATAGCCGTTGTCCAGATCGCGAAGGAAGGTGTTAAGCCTGGGTGACACCTGGCCTGTTTTCGAGAAAGCATCCAAATGCAGTTGGTGGAGATCCGCCTGTAAATGCTCCAGATACAACGTTTTTACGTCGTTTTTTTTAAACAGATCAAAATTATCAATGATCACCTGTTTACTTGAAACGGCCGAGTGTGTTTCTCCGATAATGAGCCCGGTGTATTTCTTATGAAGGGTTGTGAGTATTTCGGGCACACCGGTATCCGGCGCGAAGCCGGGTGAGGGTATACGTTGTTTTGCAGGCAAGTCTTTGAAGAATGCTTTCGCATCCTTGTACATTTTTAATTGCAACTGATGCGCATGAGATCGTGCACTCTCCAGAGAGTCGACACTGTAGCAGTAGTTAGTAAAGTCAATATCGTTATGGGTTGTCAGCCTGTCCAATGTATCAGTGAATTCGGGGCTTGCAGCGTATTCGCTGTACCGAACCGCGGGTGTATCCGGCAAAACCTCAGGCGTGTGCAGTTTTAAAGGTTGCCACAGCTTGGTTTTATCTGCTTGACGGGTTTTTACTTCCCAAACATCGCTGCTTGTATGGCGTCGTACTTTGTACGTGGAGCGGTGATCACCTGAGTTCAAATACAAATACAAATACCAATGCCTTCCCAACCACCCTTTTTTAACTTCAAAGACACGGCCGTCCTGGAGAATAAAATGGTGGGTTGTGTGCGGATAAACACCTTTGCTGTCGGGTGTGCCTACGGCTCTAGTGACGGTGTAGATACCTTCGCGAGTAGGGCGGGTCCCATAAACATCAAGCGCTATGACCTCATACTTGTTTAATAATTGATGGACTGCCAGCGGTTGCTTGGCTGAGCCGGTTGTGGGAGCAGAGTCCCAGCGGCCATAAGCAATCTCAAGTGCGCGAGTGCGGTACAGCGCATCAGGCTGGCGTTTATCCAGCGCGTACCAGCTTTGGTTAAGGTTGTCGTATTGGCCATGATGCAGCTTGCCTGCGCTGTCCTTTAAGTAGTGACTGACTTGTTTGTTCGAGGGGTCGATGTGCTCATAGACACCTGAGCCAAAGTGCCCGCCTGTGCGTAATGTCATGTCATTGGGGGTCAGTGAGCTGGCCGCTTCAGGGTTAAGACCTGAGCTGCGGGGTGTGGCCCGGTTGCGCAGGGATCGGCCAAAAACCATCGAGCCGGCAAAGTCTGAAGCGCCATCGGTGAGGTGAGCCAGCGAGTCTAAAAAATGCAGCATTGCTTCAAGCTTTTCATCACGTTCTAGCGCATCCATCCCGTCTGCCACACTGTAGATAAACCTCATTAACACCAGCGGTAGCATGATTTTGGTCGGCAGGACAAAGCTGATGATGTCAATCACAGTGAGTGCAACGTCTTTGGCGGTTTGCACATTGATTTCATAGGTAGAGGTTGACTGCTCATCGGCATTGCGGATTGCAAATTGCGCTTCTATGGCGTAAGCCGTTTTTTGAAAATGTTTACTGATGGACTGAAGGTTAATCTTCGCCGCCAGCAAATTATCTATCAGCAACGGTTTGATATAGGGCTGCTTGGCGGGTGTCACGCGGTTTAATACATAACTGCGCAGCGCATCAGAAGACAGCACGCGGCCCAGCTCGTTAAAGGAGTCGACTCTGCGAAACCAGACTTTATCCGGGGCGTTGGGCGTGTAACACAGCAGGCGCCTGGAAGGGGTTGCCGTTATGACCCAGACGCCCGGCAACGGGTAGCCTTTGAGCATGAGCTCATTCACCTTGATGCGATGGCCAGCCACCAGGGGTCGGTCTTTTTCAATGGGGTAGTTGCGCAGCGCTTCAACCCACGACACTTCCTCTGGCGACAGCGTGTTTTCGGTGTTGTCGGTGAGTTGAGCTTCAAGGAGGTCCAGGTTCAATTGCGCGTCGTTGAGCGCGACATAACGTTCCTGACGCCATTGGGCCTGGGCTGACTTGAAGTTAAGCGCGGGCTCGTAAAGCAGTGCATCCTCGATGGTTTTTTTATAGGTGGCACCAATATCCAGCGTTCTTACCAGAGCTTTGAGGTAGGCACTGGTCAGAAAGGGGTGACGCTTACGTTTGTCATCTTCAATTTGAGCCGTCAGGGCAAAAGTGATGTCGAGTTTCCCGACATTGTCCAGGGCCAGGTCGCTCAGGGTGCGTCGTGTTGTTTTGTAGGTGAACGTTGGGCCGGTGCGTCTAACAGAGTTCCCGGCTACATAGCCCGAGGTGCTAAAAGGATAAAACCCAGGGCTTGTGTTAAAGGCTTCGGTGGTCGCGATGATCACGTTGTCGGGGTCAATGTCTGCGTTGTGATCCTTTTGTATCTGTTGCCTGAGACGTGCTCTGGCGTAAGCCAGCAGGCTGTTTTTGCTGCCGCTGGCAAAAAATCCCTGGGTGTCGCGAGTTTGAGCGGCGAGTTGCGCTTGATAAAGCTGTTGGACGGCCATGCGCCACGCCTGTTTACGCGCCTCGGGCGCCTGTTTGAGCCACTCGGGTAACTGGTTTTCAAACAATCGGGTGTAGCGCGCTTTGAGAATGCCGGCCGGATCAAGGTAGAAACTGGCAGCGAGGGCTTTTTCAAGGTGTTCGCTCAGCGCATCGAGGTCGTACTCAACCTGCTCGGCACGAATGGTTTTCCACACCTCACGGAGGTTGAGCGCTTGTTGCTGGATTAACCCATCGACAAAATGGCTAAACACGTCGCCCTTGATTTCATGGTAACTGAGCTCTGTCAGGTCCAATGCGGCTGCGCGGTCTTTGACAGCGACATAACTTAGCAGCGCAGTACGTTGGTAAGGATCACCGAGCCTGGCCAGCAGTTCTTGACTCAAGGTGTGCAGAGACTCGAATTCCTCGAGGCCGCTGCCGGGGACGTAGAGCACGACCTTGGGCGACGTATCCCCCGATTCGGCTGCACTGTTGTCGACGATGGCCAGCAAGCCTTGGAAATAGATATTCGGAAAGGGTGGCCTTTTAAAAGCGATCTCATACACCACTCGCGGCGAAGGCTCTTGGCTGTCCAGGCGCTGCCTGGCGGTCGGAAACGCTTGCAGTTGAGCGATTGCGGCATGGCCCTGTGCACTCAAAGTGTTATCAGCCAACCGAAGTTTGCTTTCTGTGACGAGCACGTTACGCAAGAACGTGTAGAACCAGTCCTTGGGACTTTGGTCTTGCAAATAACTCAATGGCGACTGCCAAAAATGCTCAAGTGCGGTCTCTACGTGCTGTTGAAGACGGAAGCAAATGTCATGAACAAATTCTTCGACTTGAACGATATCGATAACCGGGGCCACGTCTTCATCGGCCAGGGTATAGGGATGGTTGTAAACCCGGGTTGACCCCTGTACATACGTGGGGAATTGCCGGCTGGAAAAACTGAACTCAATGAGCTTGGTGATCGAATGGCTGAGGAGTGCAGGCGTTTGTCCAAGTGTGGCTGGAGCTTCAAGGTTTACATAGAGGTCATCGGTGCAACTGCCTTCAGGCAGACGCGAATGCTTGCTCATCAGGCGGTGATTCAACACCTCACGAAAACCCGGTTGTGCGTCAATCAGTTCGCTTAGTTGCTGTGCAGCCTGTTTAAGTTTGGCTATATGGTCCGTCATGTTGAATCTTCCTGTTGATCCGCAAATGGGCAGTGTTGCGCGCGGATGCATCAGGTAATCGCAAGTTCAAAGCGTAGTGGGCCTATATAAATATTTTTGTTGTAAATACATACAGGCAACATGCCCCGGTAGCTTTGTGCCATCGAGTCCATACCATTTTGTGCTGGTCTTTGAATAACGCTCTGCTCCTCGTCGGGAACAGGGCGTTTTTTACTGGAGACGAAGGCATATCTGCCAAAGACTGCTTAACTGCATCGAGTAATTTTCGGTCTGCTGATCACGGAGTACCGATTGGCAGGGCTGCTGATTCTTGAACTGCTAAAGGAAGGCTGTCATGAAAGCGCTCACCTACCAGGGCCCCGGTAAAAAACAATGGTCTGAAATCCCCACGCCAGTCGTCGATAAACCCACCGACGCCATCATCCGGATTTTGCACACCACCATTTGTGGCACCGACTTGCATATCCTCAAGGGCGATGTGCCTGAAGTGACGGCAGGTCGGGTGTTGGGGCATGAAGGCGTCGGCGTGGTTGAAGAGGTCGGCTCGGCGGTTCGCAACTTCAAAAAGGGTGATCACGTGCTGATCTCCTGTATTACTTCATGTGGCAGCTGTACCAATTGCCGTCGCCAAATGTATTCGCATTGTGCCGATGGCGGCTGGATTCTGGGCCATTTGATTGACGGCACCCAGGCGCAATATGTGCGCATTCCCCATGCCGACAACAGTTTGTATCCGGTCCCGGCAGGGGCCGATGAAGAAGCCTTGGTGATGCTCAGCGATATTTTGCCCACCGGGTTCGAGATCGGCGTTCTGGCAGGCAAGGTCAAGCCAGGCGATAGCGTCGTGATTGTCGGCGCCGGGCCGGTAGGCATGGCTGCGCTGCTGACGGCGCAGTTTTACTCACCGGCGACACTGATTGTGGTGGATGGTGATAGCAATCGCCTGGACGTTGCCAAGCGTTTTGGGGCAACCCATGTGATCGACATCAAGACCGAAAACGCCGTTGAGCGCATTCTTCAATTGACGGAGGGGGTAGGGGTGGATGTCGCCATTGAGGCAGTGGGTATTCCCGCTTCATTCGACACGTGCCAGTCGGTGATCGCACCGGGTGGCACCATTGCTAACGTCGGGGTACATGGCAAAAGTGTTGAGTTGCACCTGGAAAAACTGTGGATCCAGAACGTTAATATCTCAACCGGTCTAGTGAATACCAACACCACCCCGATGCTGTTGAAAACACTGCAGTCGGGCAAGATCGATGCCGGGCAACTGATCACCCACCGCTTTGCGTTGAACGACATTCTCAAAGCCTATGAAGTGTTCGGTAATGCTGCCCAGGAAAAAGCCATGAAGGTCATCTTGACTCAATAATCAAGGCGGTGCGCCGTCAATATAAGCGGCTTTTATAGTGGCGGCGTTGACTTGAGTCAGTTGCTTCTAGCCCTCGGGTGATAACCTGTAAATTTATATAACTGACGTTCAGTTGATGTTTGATATCTGTCTGTTATTTATAATTTTTTTATCACTTGTCTGCCGTGCGAAGTTGTCTTTTTAGCGATCACAAAAAGCCGGGGGTGTGGTTTGACAGAAGCCATATCCACAACTATGGTCTTTGGCGGCAGAACCAACGTAACTGTCTCATTGATAATAGGGAAATATTCATATGAAGAAGCACATTCTGATGATTGGCGCAGCAAGCCTGCTGGCGATGTCGACACTGGCTCAGGCAGACGCCAAGAAGCCATTGGCGCAGTGGACTTGCGAAGATTTTCTGGCCGTCAATGAAAGCTTCCAGCCTGTCGCTGTCGGCCTGGGTGAAGCCGTTAACAAAAGTGGCAAGGTAGAAGACGCTGTGCTCGATGTTGATGGTGTGGCAAAAGTGACTCCTGAAGTCATCACTGCTTGCCAGCAAGACAAAAAAGCCACCTTCGTGCACAAAATCAAAGATGCCTGGAGCAAGGTCAAAAAAGACGTTTAACGTCTTTTCAGCCTGTACTTTCCCCAAGTACAGGCTGCACCCGCCTGTTAGCTTGAGCCCTTCACCTGCAAAAAACTCCCACATCCCACCTGAATTTCCTGAGCGACACGCCCTCTATATAAAGACCTGCTGCCTGGTGCGCAGGGGTGACGTAGTAGACTGCCTGCGTGTTATCTCTTTTTGTTGGGGAATCTTATGTTAATCAGGTCATTAGCCGAGCTTGACCGCATTCGTGACGAGTGCAAGTCCATGGTTACCAAGCGCTCCGCTGTGTCTGCGGGGGCTGCCGCCATTCCCGTTCCGGGGCTGGACCTTGGCACCGACGTGGCGCTGCTGGTCGAGATGCTGCCGGCGATCAACAGTAAATTCGGGCTGACCCCGCAGCAAATCGAGCAAATGGACTCGCGCTCCAAGCGCCTGGTGATCGTGGCGGTCAGCAGCATTGGCAGCGAAGCCATCGGCAAATTCATCAGCCGTACCCTGGTCATGTCGATGCTCAAGAAGATGGGCACCAAGGTGGCGACCAAGTCTGTGGTGCGCTTCGTCCCGTTTGTCGGGCAGGCGGTGGCGGCGGGCATCAGTTTTGGGGTCATGAAGATGGTCGGTAACGGGCATATCGACGATTGCTATGAAGTCTGTCGTCAAGCGTTGCTGGAGGAAGCCCGGCAATCGACGGTCATTGTTATCGGCCCCGAAACGGACGAGCAATGAGGCGGACTCAGCGCGCTGGCAACAAGATGTGACATTTGAGCGGGCGCGCATGAAGCGTTCGCTGGATTAATCGCGAACCGGATCGGCAAACTGCACTCCAACGCTCAGGCTTCCCTGAATTGGAGCAAACCATGATCAGTGCGCGACACAGTGCTTTTGGGCTCTTGCTGCTGGCCGCAATGGCCGCCCACGCGTCAGCCCAGGCTCAACCCGACATAGCCAACGGTGGTCATGCCCAACGACCGGCCACCGTGTTGCTGGCGCAGAACACGCTTACCCCCGGCGTGGCACCTTCCAACAACAACGCCATCCGGCGCATCAACCCAAACAGTCGACAAGGCACAGGCCCCGCTCCCGGTCTGATTCGCCCCGGTCAACCTGTGCCTCAAGGGCAAAGGCCGTCGCTTGAAAATGGCCAGATCGGCAACGGTTACCCGCGAAACCCACCCGTACCTCAAACCTTGCAGCCAACGGCACCCTCGGTACAGCCCAGGGATGCGCGTTAATCGAAAAAGGACTATCGGATGTTGAAAAAAACCGCATTGGCGACCTTTGTCGTCACCTCGATGTTTGCGCTGACGGCGAATGCCCAGACCGGGCAGGCGCAGACGTTCAAGTCTGAGTTGGGCCCCGTCACCGCCACACCTGTGGTGCAGGGGCTAGACCATCCCTGGGCGCTGGCGTTTTTGCCCGATAAAAAAGGCATGCTGGTCACTGAGCGCCCCGGCCACCTGCGTTGGGTGAGCCCTGAGGGCAAGCTGTCGGCACCGTTGGCGGGCGTGCCCAAGGTCTGGGCCAAAGGGCAGGGCGGTTTGCTGGATGTGGTCTTGTCCCCGGACTTTGCCAACGATCGACTGGTTTACCTGTCATTCGCTGAAGAGGGCCAGGACGGCAACGCAGGCACGGCGGTCGGGCGCGGGCGTTTGTCCGATGACATGAGTTCGCTGAGCGACTTCAAGGTGATTTTCCGCCAGGAGCCCAAGCTCTCAACCGGCAATCATTTTGGCTCACGGCTGGTCTTTGATCGCGACGGTTACCTGTTTATCGCGCTGGGCGAAAACAACCAGCGTTCCACTTCACAAGACCTCGACAAGTTGCAGGGCAAAGTGGTGCGCATCTACCCGAACGGGCGCATTCCCGAGGACAACCCGTTTGTCGGGCAAAAAGGCGCCAGGCCCGAGATTTGGTCTTATGGCCACCGTAACCAGCAAGGCGCAGCCCTGAACCCCTGGACGGGCACACTCTGGACCCATGAGCACGGGCCAAAGGGCGGCGATGAAATCAACCTGATCGAACGCGGTCAAAACTATGGCTGGCCACTGGCGACTCACGGCATTGATTACTCATCGAAGCCGATTCCTGAGGCCAAGGGCAAAGTGGTCGAAGGCACGGTTGCGCCTTATCACGTGTGGGAGAAGTCGCCCGGGATCAGCGGGATGACATTTTATGACGGTGAGCGTTTCAAGCCTTGGCAGCACAACCTGTTTATCGGTGCCCTGGCGGACAAAGATGTGATCCGTCTACAGCTGGACGGGGACAAAGTAGTACACGAGGAACGTTTGCTGGGTGGCTTGAAGGCGAGAATTCGTGATGTTCGCCAAGGGCCTGACGGTTACGTGTACGTACTGACCGATGAGGACAAAGGC
This sequence comes from Pseudomonas sp. FSL R10-1350, assembly GCF_009600525.1. NCBI lineage: Bacteria > Pseudomonadati > Pseudomonadota > Gammaproteobacteria > Pseudomonadales > Pseudomonadaceae > Pseudomonas > Pseudomonas sp. FSL R10-1350. Next base: position 31,641 of record NZ_WIVR01000022.1, on the reverse strand, counting down.
GCGGTGTATCGCGTCGGCCTGGAGTAACCGAAGGGTCGGGCGAGCAGACGCATGCCTGCTCGCCTGATGGCTTGCGTAGGGATTATTCAGCGGTCGCTTGCTTGATCTGTTTGGACGCGGACCAGATCCGGTAGCGCACTTCAACGCCCTTAGGGACGTAGAGCACAATCGGCAATTTGCTGTTGTAACGCAGCATGAAGCCATCGCCCACCACCGGCACAAAGTCGGGGTGCGGCTTGCCGTCGGGGCAGGCCATCATGGTGCTCAACGGGCCGCTGACCTTATCGAGGCGGTACATCGGATAGCCCCAGCCCTTGAGGGTTTTTTCTTGCAACTTGCCGGTCAGGCGCTGCTGGTTGCAGTCAACCTGAAGCGTCTTACCGGCAATGATCTGGACCTTGTAATCTTCTTCGTTCTTTTGCGACGGCAGGCGAATGACCTGACGAGTGAAGCCCGCATCGGCTTTAGGGTAGGGTGCTATATCTTCCAGTTTGGCGGCGTTGGCCACGCTGCACAGCGTACTCAACGAGAGGGTCAGGGCCGCGCTGATAACGAGTGGTTTCATGCTGCTTCCTTTTTCGAACTTAAACATACGCATCCGTAAACACATTGCAGACGCACCGGGATGAGGCAATTTTTGCCATGAGCGGGAACAGGATGCAAATTGTGCCGTCATATAAAGCAGAATTTGCTGACAAGACATAATTGATACGTTGTGTCAGGACAATTGCTTCGCGCCAATGTCGAAGTGCCAGTAAACTGCGGTTTTTCCTCCGAATCATTTCTTTTTGAGGTTTTGCATGACACTCAGTCCTCTTGCGGGCAAACCGGCTCCAGCTCAATTGCTGGTCGATATTCCGCGACTGGTGACCGCTTACTACACCGGTCAACCCGATGCAGCGATTGCCACCCAGCGAGTCGCTTTTGGAACATCCGGGCACCGCGGCAGCTCGTTTGAGCTGAGCTTCAATGAGTGGCATGTTCTGGCAATCAGTCAGGCCATTTGCCTGTACCGCCAGTTCAAAGGGATTAATGGTCCGCTGTTTGTCGGTATCGACACCCACGCCTTGTCCACCCCTGCGGGTGCCAGTGCGCTGGAAGTCTTCGCCGCCAATGGTGTCGACACCATGATCGCCGCGAACGATGAATACACCCCGACCCCTGCTATTTCCCACGCCATTATTTGCTACAACCGTGGCCGCACTTCCGGGCTGGCTGATGGCGTGGTGATTACGCCTTCGCACAACCCGCCGGAAAGCGGCGGCTTCAAGTACAACCCGCCTAACGGCGGTCCGGCCGACACCGATGTCACCAAGTGGATCGAAGCCAAGGCCAACGAACTGCTGGCCGCCAAGCTCGCCGGTGTCAAACGCATCAGCTATGAGCAGGCGCTCAAAGCCAGCAACACGCACCGCCACGACTACCTGAACAGCTATGTCGCAGACCTTAAAAACGTCATCGACATGGACACCCTGCGCGGTGCCAACTTGCGTTTGGGCGTAGACCCGTTGGGCGGTGCCGGTGTGCGTTACTGGTCGGCAATCGGCGAGCACTACGGGTTGAACCTTGAAGTGGTCAACACCTCGGTCGATCCAACGTTCCGCTTTATGTGCGTGGATTGGGATGGCCGCATCCGCATGGACCCGTCCTCCAGCCACGCAATGCAGGGGCTGATCGGCCTTAAAGAACGTTTTGACGTGGCTTTCGCCTGTGACCCGGACCACGATCGCCACGGCATCGTGACCCCGTCTGGCGGTCTGTTGGCGCCTAACAACTACCTGGCAGTGGCCATTGACTACCTGTTCCAGAACCGTCCGCACTGGCGCGCCGATGCGGCGGTGGGTAAAACCGTGGTCAGCAGCGGTTTGATTGACCGTGTGGCTGCGCGTCTGGGTCGTCGCCTGTACGAAGTGCCGGTCGGCTTTAAATGGTTTGCCGATGGCCTGTTTGACGGCTCGCTGGGCTTTGGTGGTGAAGAAAGCGCCGGGGCTTCGTTCTTGCGTCTGGATGGCACGGTGTGGTCGACGGACAAGGACGGCTTGATCCCTGCGCTGCTGGCCGGCGAGATGACCGCTCGTACAGGCCGCGATCCTTCGCAGCTGTATCAGAAAATGACTGAAGACCTCGGTTTGCCGTTCTCGACCCGTGTCGACGCCAAAGCCACCCCGCAACAGAAAGCCCTGCTGGGCAAGCTGTCGCCGGAGCAAGTCAAGTCGACGACTTTGGCGGGCGAAGCGATTACCCAGATCCTCAGCCATGCACCGGGCAATAATCAGCCAATCGGTGGGCTCAAGGTAATGACCGAGAACGGCTGGTTTGCTGCACGCCCGTCGGGCACCGAAGACATCTACAAGATCTACGCTGAAAGCTTTGTCAGCGACGAGCACCTCGGCCGTCTGGTCGCAGAAGCTCAAGTGCTGGTTGATAACGCCATCGCGTAAGCATCAGTACCTGTAAAAAAGGCTGGCCCCGCAAGGGTCCAGCCTTTTTTACGGCCTGGAGCAGGCTCGTGCTACACCGCGCACGGTGCCTCAAGTTCCTGACACACGTCCACCCACTGGGCGTTCACCAGTTGTGCCATACGGGTCGGGCTGATGCGCACGGCCGAGTTCGTGGTGCCTGCGGCGGGCATGACTTCGCTGAACGCCTGCAGAGAAATATCGCAATACACCGGCAGATCAGTGGCCAGGCCGAATGGGCAGACGCCGCCCACCGGGTGGCTGGTCAGCGCAACCACCGTCTCGGCATCAAGCATCTTGGCCTTGCTGCCCAGTGCGTTCTTGATCTTCTTGTTATCAATACGCGCATCGCCACGGGCCACCAACAATACATTCTGCTCACCCACGCGAAAGGCCAGGGTCTTGGCAATTTGCCCCGGTTCAACGCCATGGGCTTCAGCCGCCAAGGCAACGGTAGCGGTGCTGGTGGCCAATTCGATGATGTGCAAGTCAGGGGCGTTGGCAGTGAAGAAAGCGCGTACGGATTCAAGGCTCATAAGGTTCTGCTCGCTGGGCAAAACCTCGAATCTAGTAAAGCCGGAGGCGCACTGTCAATGCGCCATCCGGTAGAGGCGGGTCAGATGTCCAGGACAATCTTGCCGAAATGCTGATTGGTTTCCTGGTATTTGAACGCGTCAACAATCTCGCTCAGCGGGAAGTGGCGATCAATAATCGGGCGCATGCCAGCGCCATTGATTGCACGGACCATGTCTTGTTGCTGAGTGCGGCTGCCAACCAGTACGCCTTGCAGGCGCACTTGCTTGACCAGCGCAGGCACGAAGTTCATGGCGCCCGAGACGCCGCTCAAGATACCGATCACCGAGATATGACCGGCCACGCGCACGGCAATCATCGACTGCTCAAGCGTTGATGGGCCGCCAACTTCAATCACGTGGTCGACACCACGGCCGCCGGTCAATGCGCGTGCTGTTTCGCCCCAATTAGTGTCTTTGCGGTAGTTGATCACGTGGTCCGCGCCCAGCGCTTTAAGGCGCTCAAGCTTTGCGTCGCTGGAGGAGGTCGCGATCACGGTGGCACCGGCCATTTTGGCGAACTGCAGGGCGAAAATAGACACGCCACCCGTGCCTTGTACCAATACCGTATCGCCCGGTTTGAGCGAGTCATCGGCCATCAGTGCGCGCCAGGCGGTCAGCCCGGCCGTGGTCAGTGTTGCAGCCTCTGCGTGGCTGTAGCCGACAGGGGCGAGGGTGAAAGCGGTGGCCTTGGCGGTTACTTTCTCACGGGCATAACCGTCAATACCGTCACCGGGCACAGTGACGAAACCTTCAACCAGCGGGGTGCCGTCAATCCATTCAGGGAAGAAGGTGCTGACCACGGAGTCGCCGACCTTGAACTCGCTGACACCAGCGCCAACAGCGACCACTTCGCCCGCGCCGTCGGCCATCGGAATGCGTTGCTCAGTAGGGCCCCACATGCCGCTCACGACCGCGAAGTCATGGTAGTTCAGTGAGTTGGCGTGCAGGCGCACGGTGATTTCGTCATTCGCCGGCGCGCGCACGTCGCTGCTGCCGACCACTACATTTTGATAGCCGCCGCCAGGTTGGACGAAAATGGTTTTGTTGCTCATGGGGCTTCCTCATGTTTTTACATTCCGCGAAATAACGAAATGATTGGTTAAAAATTACAACTCGATTTTCAGCCTAGCTGCAAAGTCAGCAATCGCCTGTTCATTGCGCCGATAGTAGGTCCACTTGCCGATGCGCGTGGTCAGCACAAAGCCTGCACGTTGCAAAATCGCCAAATGGGCAGACGCGGTAGAAGGGGACAACCTGGCCTTGTGCTGCAAATGTGTCACGCAGACACCAATCGCAGGATCACCATGGTCCTGGGGCGGGAAATGCGTGAGAGGGGCTTTGAGCCACTGCATCATTTGCATGCGGGTGTCATTGCCCAAGGCTTTAAGCTGTTCGAGAATCATGGGCAGCGATATTACGCTTTTTAACGAAATGATCAACCGGTCATGGCCCGCGACAACGGGACGCAGGCAGGCCGCAAGTTTTGCAATTGCAGGTTCATTCCTGTATTTGTTTCGCCATCGAGCCTGGGTCAAGGCTCTACTGTTTTGCCGTTCGTTTTATGAACCTGCCCTTCAGGAACCATGATGCCTAACCAGTTCCCCTCTGTTCGTCCCCGTCGTCTGCGCCGTAACCAAACCTTGCGCGATATGTTCCAGGAAACCGAATTCAGCTTGAACGACCTGGTGCTGCCGATTTTCGTCGAAGAAGAAATCGACGACTTTGTGCCCATCACCAGCATGCCGGGCGTGATGCGTATTCCTGAGTCGAAATTGGCAGGCGAGATTGAGCGGTATGCTCGCGCGGGTATCAAGTCGGTGATGGCGTTCGGTGTGTCGCACCACCTGGACGCGACGGGCAGCGATTCCTGGCGTGAGGATGGCCTGGTTTCGCGTATGGCGCGGATCTGCAAGGACGCCGCCCCGGAAATGATCGTGATGAGCGATACCTGCTTTTGCGAGTACACCTCTCACGGCCACTGCGGCGTGATGCACGACCACGGCGTAGACAACGATGCGACCCTGATCAACCTGGGCAAGCAAGCCGTTGCTGCCGCTGCTGCTGGCGCCGACTTCATTTCGCCTTCGGCCGCCATGGACGGTCAGGTGCAAGCGATTCGCTCTGCGCTGGACGCGGCCGGCTTTATCGACACCTCGATCATGGCCTACTCCACCAAGTTTGCGTCGGCACTCTACGGCCCGTTCCGTGAAGCGGGCGGCAGTGCCTTGAAAGGTGATCGCAAGTCTTATCAGATGAACCCGATGAACCGTCGCGAGGCCATCCGCGAGTCGTTGCTCGACGAACAGGAAGGCGCTGATGTGCTGATGGTGAAACCGGCTGGCGCGTACCTGGACATCATTCGTGATGTTCGCGAAGCCTCGCGTCTGCCGTTGGCGGCTTATCAGGTCAGCGGTGAGTACGCGATGATCAAGTTCGGCGCCCAGGCCGGTGCCATTGATGAAGCCCGCGTGGTACGTGAAACCCTCGGCTCGATCAAACGTGCCGGCGCCGACATGATCCTCACCTACTTTGCGATGGACCTTGCCCTGCAAGGCATTTGATTTAGCTGAGAGATGACGGCCTGCGATCTTTTGATCATCAAAAGATCGCAGGCCTTTATTACCTCAACGTAACCGGAACACACGCCTCGGGTGTCTCGGGGCTCTTGCCTATCAAGCTGATCAAGCCGCACGCCAGTGAACCCCGCCATTGCAGGTAATCGTGGCCGCTGGCGTATTCAACGTGTTCAACCGGGTAGCCCTTGGCCTGCAAGACATTGCGCAGTTGGCGGTTGCTGTCGAGTATCCCGGCACCCGGCGAACCTGATTTGTCTTCAAACAAACCCGCCTGCAAATAAAAGCGCAACGGTAGCCGCGGGCTGGCCGCGTATTGGCGGGCGAGCCATTGGTCTTCAGTGTTTGGCGGGCTCCACCAGTACGAGCCGGACAAACTCAGCACATTGCCAAACAGTTCCGGGTGTTGCAGCCCAAGCCAGGCCGAGGCCAGCCCACCATAGCTGGAGCCCGCGACCACTGTGTGTCTGGCGTCAGTGGCCAGGCCTTGTTGCTTGGCCCACGGCATCAGCTCTTGTGCCATAAACCGGGCGAAATCCGCGTTGGGCGGCAGCTCCACAGGGCGGGTTTCATCGCTCGGGTTGGCAATGATCAACGCTGCGGTGGGCGGGATCAGGCCGTCGACAATCAAGTTGTCGAGAATCGTCGGCGTGGGCACTTGGCGCGTGTACGCGTGAGCATCGAACAGCACCAGCAAGCCCGGTTGCTGGTCGATGTTTTTCCAACCCGCCGGGCGATAGACGTAAACATCGCGGGTGTTGCCCAAAATCTCGCTTTTCAGGGATTCGCGCTCAACGGTGCCGGGGGCCACGTGCGCGCGTTTGTTCAGCCAGGGTTGAGGCGGGGCATCAGGCAGTTCCATGACCGAGCGGGTCAGGCTCGGCTCATATTTCTGGTTGCCGAAGCTGTGCGGGTTAAGCGGGTCGCGCTGAGCCGTGGCCAAGAGGGTCCGTCGATCGCCGGCCTCTGGTACGTCAGGGGCCAATTGATAGCTCAAGCGGGCGCTGGACGGCACCCGGTACGTGGCGTACCAGACGTCGCTGTCGCCCAGGCGCTGTAAGGCATCGTGGCCGCCGGAAGGCGAGCCGAACAGCCGCACATTTTGCCGGGCCCCGCGCCACAAAAACGTGACCAGACGCTCGTTGGGGCTGTCAGCCAGCGCTTCAACCAGTGGCGTGCCTTGTTGCTCGCGGTCTTTCCAGAACGCTTGCGTGGTGGCGCCCTGTTTCAGTTGCTCTGCCAATTGGCCCAAGGCCGGGCTGAGCAGGGCGGCCGGGGCGCGCTGTTGTTCGCTCAGCGCCAGTACCTGGCTCAAGGTGAGGGTGAACTCGGCCTGTGGGCGCGTCGCCAATTGTTCAGCGCGCAGCAGGTACTGGCCATCTTCGCGGGCAACGAACATAAAGTCCCGCGACAGGTCCGCGCCATCCACCAGCAGGCGCAGCGGATTACCCCGCGCGTCAAGCAGGCGCAGGCTGACATCGCCTGCCACCTTGCCCTGGACCAGATCACCGGCCTTGAGATCCAGGCTCCAGCTGGGCTGCAGGGTTTTGGCAACACTTGCGCGCACGCTTTGGCCCTGGCTGAGCGGTTCGACCGCCAGGGCTGACGCGCAGGCCATGGCGCTAAACAGGCAACCAAGGCTCCAGCGATTGAATGGACTCATGCTCACCTCAGAAGTCGATGCTGGTAGAGAGCTTCAGCGTGCGCGGTTCACTGACCGTAGCGAAGCCATCGTTGAACACGCCTGCCCAGTAGGAACGGTTTTCGACGTTCTCCAGGCTGGCGCGGAACACTACGTCTTTGCTCAGGATGCGCGTGCTGTAACGCGCACCCAGGTCATAACGGGTCCATTGCGGGATTTTCAGGGTGTTGGCGTCATTCAGGTATTGCGAGCTGCTGTGAATGACCAGTGTGTTCAGGGTCAAGCCTTCGACCCACGGTGTGTCCCACTCGGCACCCAGGTTGGCCGACCACTTCGGCACGCCACGTGCGGTGTTGCCGTCCAGCGCGCCGTTAGCCGTGCGGGTCAGCTCGGCGTGGGTGTAAGTGACGCCGCCCAGCAGTCGCACCGAAGGAATGATCGAACCGAACATGTTCCATTCCACACCACGGTTACGTTGCTTGCCGTCGTCGCTGTAGAGGTTGCTGGCCTTGTTGAGGATCAGGCTGGGTTTCTCGATCTGGAACGCACTCAACGTATGGGTGAACGTGCCCAGGTCCCATTTCACACCGGCTTCCACTTGCTTGGCTTTATACGGTTCGAACTGATCGCCGTAGTTGGCCGCTGTCACGTCGCCGACGGTGTTGCCCTGGGTCAGGCCTTCGATGTAGTTGGCGTACAACGACACGGGCACATCCCAGGGTTTGATCACCAGGCCCACCGCCGGGGTGATGGCTTGCTCATCGTAGGTTTTTGGCTTGCTCATCTGCTGGCGCACCCGTTGTGAACGAGCTCCCAACGTTAGCAGCACTTTGTCATCAGCGAAGGCCAGGGTATCGGCAACGGCAAAGCTGGAGAGAGTGTTGTCACCGGTTTTCGAGTTGGAGCCCGTGTGCCCGGCAATAATCGGCTTGCCAGGGTGGTAGATGTTGCTCGGGTAGCGCGCGCCGGTCACGGTGGGCGCCCGGCCAATGTTCTGGTGCAACAGGCTGGCGGTGAACACCAGCTTGTGGTCGATGGGGCCGGTGGTCACATGCCCGCGAATACCGGCCTCGTAAGCGGTACTGGCGGTATAACCGGCCTGGTTGTAGGTTTCGCCGGTAGCGTCGCCCTTGTCATTGTTGACCCGCAGGCGGGTGCCGTTGAGAAAACCCTGATAGCGGCTTTTCGAGCTGCCGGCGCTGGCGAAGGTTGTCCAGTCGTCGTTGAGTTCATATTCGCCGCGCACAATCACGGCCTTGCTGATCTGCTTGGCGCTGATGCCTTTGAGGATGTTGGTGTCAGCTTTCGGCGCCTTGAGCACATGGCCAATGTCGCTGAAGCCGACCATCATCGGGCTGCCGTTGATGGCGCGCTCGTGGGTTTCATAAGCGTCCAGTGCGAGCTTCCAGCCGTCGCCACGATAATCCATGGCCAGCGAGGTGAGCGTGCGTTCCTTGGACTGTTTGTCGACGCCGGTGTCGCCGTCGCCGTACACGCCGTTAAAACGAATGCCAAAGCGCTGTTCGTCACCCAGGCGACGGCTGAAATCCAGGTGCTCGGCAAAATAGCCGTCAGACACATAGCTTGTGGTCAGGCGGGTCAGCGGTTTTTCCCCGGCGCGTTTGGGCACCAGGTTAATCACGCCGCCCACGCCACCGCTGGGTGCCATGCCGGACAGCAGGGCGCCCGGGCCTTTGAGCACTTCGACGCGGTCCAGAAATTCGGTCGGCACGTGGCCGTCCGGGGCCATGCCGTACAAGCCATTGAGTGCCAGCTCTGCCGAGTCGAGGGAAAAACCACGGATCATGAAGTTCTCATACGCGTGACCTTCGCCGGTGCTGAAGCGGATCGACGGGTCGTTGCGCAGGACGGCTCCCACGGTGCCGCTTTGCTGGTTTTCGATGGTTTGCGCGGTGTATGAGGTGATGTTGAACGGCGTGTCCATGATCTGGGTATCGCCCAGCAGCCCCAGCCGGGCACCGGTGGCCACCTGGCCGCCGCTGTAGGCTTCAGGCAAGTCACTGGCGCCCAGGCCGGCACCGTTGACCCGGGTTTCACCCAGGTTCAGGGCGCCGTCAATCTGTGCCTGGCGCAACACGATTACACCGTTTTCTTCGCTGGCAACCAGCCCGGTATTGTCCAACAAGTGCTGTAAGGCTTCGTGCAGGGTGTACTGACCATTCAGTGGCTGTGCACTGCGCCCGGCGAGCAATTGGCTGTCGGCGGCGATGGCGACGCCCGCTTCACGGGCCAGGGTATGAACCGCAGCCTCCAGCGGCTGTGCGGGCAGGTTCAAGTTGAGCGGCGTGTTGCTGCCCGCCAGAGCGGTCCCGGCGCCGAACAGCAGAGAGCACGCCAGTGCCAGGCGGCTCAGTGGGGCGCGGTAAGGGGAGGCGTAATGCGACATGGTCAGTCCTGACTCGAGTGTAGTTATGGGTGAAGACGGACCTCGGCGCGTTTACCCCTCAAAAATAATTCAACGCAATTGCACATAGAGCTCACCGGCCTTGTTGACCACTTGCACGGGCAGGATTCGCGGCAGCGTTTGCAGCAGCATCTGCGGTTTATCGCTGGGGAAACTGCCGGTCAGGCGCAAATGCGCGGCGTCGGCGCTGACCCGCACAGGGCGGGCTGCGTAAGCGTTGTACTCAGCGAGCACTTCGGACAGCGGCGCATCGGTGTATGACCACCAGCCTTTGCGCCAGTTTTCAACATCAGGCCCGGCCTGGCGGTGCGGATTGAGCGCGATCACCTCGCCTTGGGCATTGAGGCTGACGTGCTGCCCGGCGGTGAGGATTTTCGCTTCCCCCTTGAGTCCTTGCACATGCACCCGGCCGCGGGCCACCGCCACCTGAATACAGCCGCCACGGTCGCTGACACTGAACGCCGTACCCAGCACCTTGATCTTGCCCAGTCGGGTATTGATGACAAAACTGCGCAAGGTTTCGTGGGCCACGTCGAAATACACGTTGCCGTGCAGCAGCATTATCTGGCGTTGAGCGTGGCTGAACTCAACGCGCACGTTGGATTCAGCGGCCAGCAGCAGCTCGCTGCCATCGGGCAAGGTGACCGGACGCGACGGCTCGGCGTGTTCAGTCAGCAGCGACTGGGTGAAAGGTCTGGTTTCGCGCCACAACCAGCTCAACCAGCCCGATGCGCCGATTACCGCCAGCAGCCCGGTGCCCTGGCGCAGCAGGCGGCGACGGCTCAGGTTGACCGGCTGCGACTGCACCGTGCCGCGCAACTGTGGCGTCAACCGATGGATCATTTGCCAGCGCCGCTCGGCCTCAAGCCAGGCATGCTCGTGTTCACTGCTTTGGCTGCGCCAGCGCGCCAGTTGCTTGTGGGCCTGCTCCACCCGCAAAGGGTCATCGCTATTGAGCTTGGCCAGGTACGTCAGTGCCTGTTGCACCTTGCGCGCAGAGAGTGGCTCAGACATGGCGGCAAGCCAGGCTCAGTTCAGACAGATCAAACACGGCCCGGGCGATGTGCAATTCAACTGACTTGGCCGACAGCCCAAGCTCCTCGCACACCTGGCGATGGCTACAGCCCTCCAGCCGCACCCGCACAAACACCTCACGGCGCAGACGCGGCATGCGCTCGATGCGTTCGATCAAATGCTGCAATTGCTCGCGGGCAATGACGATTTCTTCAACGGTGGGGCTCAGCACATCGAGCCGGCTCATCCAGTCATCCAGCGCTGCAATCTCGCTGCTGTGGCGGCGATATTGATCGATGCACAGATTGCGCGCCGCCTTGAACAACAGCGCCCGAGGATTGGCCACCGGGCTGTTCAACGCATGGGCATAGGCCTGGGCGAAACTGGACTGGGCAATATCCGCCGCATCGTCAGGGTTGCGCAAACGCCCGCACAAATAGCGGCGCAGCTCGGTGTAGCTGGCCAACAGATCGTCGACCACTGCGTTCAAAGAGGATGTGCAAGACGGGGTAAGGAATGACATGCAGAGCCGCTGGAGAGAGATGCTAATAGGAATTCGTATCATTCTCACATATGTGTAACTCTTTGTGCCAGCGTGTAATCGTGCCCCCAAGCCCGGTGGGAGCGGGCTTGCTCGCGATACGTACAACCCGGTGCGCCTGTTGACGCCGTGTCGAACCCATCGCGGGCAAGCCCGGCTCCCACAAAAGCTCTATTTCGAGAACACCACCGGCACTGTAAACCGCAGCTTGCTGCCTTCTGGCGGTCGCGGTACCGGTGAGGCGCGGTTGATCATGTCGAGGGTGGCGTTGTCCAGCTCGCTGAAGCCTGCTGAACGCACCACCGTGGCGCTTAGAACCTTGCCATTGCTGTCGATCTCAAACCGCAAGTAGGCCACGCCCCGGTCACCCCGATCGCGGGCGTTTTGCGGGTAACGTTTGAAGCGCTCCAGGTGCGCCAGCAACTGCGCTTCCCATTGCACTTTCAAGGCCGGATCAGCAGCGCCGCGCGAGGACTCTGCTGCCGCAGTAGTTGCCGCCTTTTGCGCGTCGAGTTTAGGCGGGGCGGTGGTGGTCGACGACGCCGGTTGTTCTTCCTGTTTTTTCGGCGGTGCCTGAATCTCCGCTCCCTGTTGCGGTGCGCTTTGATACGTCCCGTGGGCGGTGTCCTTGAAGGGCGATTTGGCCTGTTTGGCCGGTGACGGTTGCGGGGTGGGCGTGACTTTTTTTACCACCTCTTTGGGCGGTTTGGCCGATGGCGTGCTGATCTGTTTTTGCACCTGCTTGTCAGGCGCCACTTGCAGGTCTTGTTCGACCACTTGTGCCACGGGCACGGCGGCCAGCTCGATCATCATCGCCGCCGGTGCTGCCTCGGCCGAGGGGATCGGTGAAGTGTGCAACAGCCAGACGGTGATGCCCGTGTACACGCTCAGGGTGATCAGCGTGGCCACGCTCCAGAGCGCCTTGCGGGATTGGTTCAGGTAGGTCATGAGCTCATCAATAGTAATCAACGTAAAACGGGACGCCCGTGGGCATCCCGTGTTTTAACCGCAATCAGGTCAGAACTTGACCGTCAGACCTGTGCGCAGCGTGCGCCCCGGTGCAGGCATAAAGCTTTGTGCCAGCGGGTCGAGGTAGTACACGTTGGTCAGGTTTTGCACGCCGAAGTCGATCTGCGTGCCCTTGTAGATTTCGTAGCTGGCAAACAGGTCGAAAATCGCCGATTTGCGGTAGTAGATCTGGTTGGTGGTAATGCCATCGTTCCACGGTTTGTTCAGCTTGGCGGTTGGTGCGCTGTTGTAGACCATGCGCCCACCGAGGACCAGATGGTTGTCAAACCAGCGTGTTCCGACCGTGGTGTTGACCGAGTACTTGGGCGGGTTTTGGGTGTTGGTGTAAGAACCCGGGAAACCGCCGTCCACGCAGTTAGGCGTCGGGGTGCCGTCGTCGCGCAGTTTTTGCGCCAGGTCCGGCGCACAGGTTTTGGCGTTCAGGTAGTAGGTGGCGGACACGTCAGTGAACACGCGCCCCATGTCGTAGCTGGTCTGCAGCTCGACGCCCTTGACCCTGAAGCTGTCAACGTTTTGCAGGTTGCCGGCGAAGATGTCCTGATAGTCGCGGGTGATGTAGTTTTCGATCTTGTTGTCGAAGTACGCCAGCTTGGCAGCGGCGCTGTCGCCGTCCAGGAACACGTCGTTCTTCAGGGTACTGACGCCCACCTCCCAGTTTTTGCTGTGCTCAGGCTTCAGTTTTGCTCCGGGTACGGCCGCTGTGAACAAGCCCAAAGTGGACTCGAACAGGCTCGGCATGCGCACGCCTTCGCTGTAGTTGAGGTACACGAAGCTGCTGTCGTTGATGTCGTACTTCACGCCGAATGAAGGCGTGAAGGCATGGTCGCGACGTTCGATCGGCTTGGCATAGCTGTAGCTGGTGGCGAACTTCTTCATCTCGGTGTCATTGGCTTCGAAGTTATCGTAGCCGGTGTCACCCACCGTGCCTTTTTCGTACGGCGTGGCGTTGAGCGAGTCCTTGGTGAAGTTGCCTTGCTGGTCCGGACGCCAGTACACATAACCGAAGCGGTCATTGCCTTTGTACAGCCATGTCCAGCGAACCGGGCGATTGGCAAAGGTTGCGGGGCTGGCCAACTGGTTGTGGTCTTTGCTGTGGAACTCGCTGTAGCGTCCGCCCACGGTAAAGGTCAACGGCTTGATCGGCGCCCATTGCAGCGAGCTCATCAGGCTGCCTTCCTGGCGGTCGCCGCTGCGGATAAAGCGGTTTTGCTCGAGGTCAGATTGCAGCACGGGCGAGTTGTCGTCAGGGCGCAGTTTTTCATTCTGGTATGAGGCGCCGTAGTTCCAGGCGAATTTGCCGACCTGGGTGTCGAAGCGTGAGGTGTTGCTCACGTCCGTGCCCCAGCGCAAATCCTTGCTGCGGTTAAGCAGGGCGTCCTGATAGCCGTCTTCGCTCAGTTGATCCGGCTCGCCTTCATAGCCAAACAGCGGGGTCACGGTACTCAAGCCGTTGTAGGCCTTGCTCTGAGCTTTGGTCACCCAGGCGTTGGCGCTCAAGTCGATCAGCGGGTTGTCTTCAGGCTTGAAGGTGTAGCGTGCGGTGTAGGCGTTGATCCGCATGGTGCCGGGCTGCCACTGCGGCACGGTGCCGGTGGTGTTGCGGATGATGCGCGAGGGCATCACTTCGCCGTATTCGCCATCGGTCCAACGATAGGCCAGCTCAAGGGCCTGATCCGGTGACGGCTTGATGATGGTCTTGAGCAATACCGCTTTGGAGTCGGTGGAGGTGTTGAGCACTTCGTTGCCGGCCTTGAACACTTTGGCCGGGCCGTTGGCCTCTTCGGTTCTATAGACGTACTGCTTGGTCGCCGGGTCCCAGCGACGCACTTGTTTGAACACCTGGTAATCCTTGAAGCCCTTTTTACCGGCGTAGTAGTTGCCGCTTTCACGCTGGGTATAGGCCGCGACAAAATCGATGGTGTCACTGGTGCTGGCAAACGCCGCGCTGCCCGAATGCGCCTGCGGGTCGAAAATGCTGTTGCTGCCTTTGCGCGGGGTGGCGTTGTACTCGTGGGGGCGGTCGACGCTGTTGCTGGAGATATCGCCCTTGAGACGGAAACCGGTGGTTTCGCCGTCCTTGAGAATGTCTTTAGGTTGCAGGGTTTTCATCTTCACCATCCCACCGATGGCGCCCGCTGCGTCCGCGCCCAGGCTAGGGCCTTTGTCGACGGTGATATCGCTGATCAGGTCGGGGTCGATGTAGCTGCGTTGCTGCATGCCGCCGTAACCGCGATAGGCGTCAATCGCTTGCTGGCTGCCGTCGATGGTCACCGGTACGCGGCTCTGGCCCTGAATGCCACGGATGTTCACGTCCAGCGCGCCGCCGTTGCGGGTGTCACCGGTTTGCACGCCAGGCACGCCCTTGAGAATGTCGGCCGGGGAGGAGCCGCGAAAGCGGTTGATGGTCTCGCCGGAGATGTACACGCTTGAGCCTGCCTGGGTGTAAACCTGTGCGGCCGGGCCGGTCAAGCGGCTGCTTTGGCCACCTTTGATGGTCACGGCGCCGAGCAGTTCAGATTCGTCCAGATCACCGTCCAGGCCGGTGCTGGCCTCGCTACGCGGGCTGAGGATCAGGCTGCGCTGGCCGTCGATTTTCCAGCTGACCGGCGCATCGCCGAGCAACTGGCGCAAGGCCTGTTCGTTGCTGAAATTGCCGCGCACAGCAGGGGCTTGCAGACCATCTACGAGCCCGGCCGCCAGACCCAGTTGCAGATTGGCCTGACGCGCAAAAGCGCTGAGGGCGTTGGTCAGCGGCTGAGCCGGGATATCGAAGAAACGGGTAGCCTGATCACTCGGCTGCGCGCTGGGTTCTGCCGCTACCGCCGACTGCGGCTGGAAAATCGCGCTGTTGATTGCCACACACAGTACGGCCAGCGCCACCGGTACTTTGGAGTGCGCAACGTGTGATCGGTTACCCATGCTTCATCGCCTTTCGTTTTGGTATTACGAGTCATTCGCAATACAAGGAGCTACAAAGACGAACACCTTCAGGATTTTTTTCAGTGATAACGAAAATATTTTTCATTTAGCTTTTTTGGCAGTGCCAATGACCGTCAGCAGAGGCGAGTACTGACGCACTTCACCGCCAATCGGCGCGACCAGGGCTTGCAGTGCGCGCCGGGTATCGCGCATGTCGTAAAGGCCGGTCACGCGTTTGTTGGCCAGGGCCGGATCATTAATCACGATCCAGCCGCGCTGGTAGCGGTCGAGTTGTTCCACCACCTGAGCAACGCGGGCGTTTTCAAAAAACTGCGCACCTTTGATCCAGCCCGCGACTTCATCGGGCATGACCAGAGATTGCGTGGCGTTGCCGGTGTTGCGGTCGATCCACAAACGCTGGCCAGCGCCCAGCCGGTACTGTTTGTTGACGCCGACAGTGCCGTCGCGCACCTCGACACTCAGGCCAGCTTGGCGCTGTGCCACGTCGAAGGCGGTGCCCAAGACCCTGATCACGGCTTCTTCGCTGCGCACTTCAAACGGTTTGCTGGCGTCATGCACCACGTCGAAAAACACTTCGCCCTGCACCAGCGTGACCTGGCGCTGGTGATCGTCGAAGCTCACGTTGATTGCGCTTTGCGGCGCCAGGGTCAGGCGGCTGCCGTCACTCAGGGTGACCTCACGGGTCTGCGCGGTCCCGGTGCTGTAATCCGCCCGCCAGTTCGGGCTCAGCACCAGCGCTGCGCACACCGCCAAGGCACTGATGCAGGCGGCGGCCAACAGCGGCAGGCGTGGGCGCGGTTTAAGCGTTGTGACGTTCGAAGGCGCCTGTGGCCATTGTTGCCCGGTGCTTGGGGAGTGCGAGCCGAGGGCTTCCCACGCACGATTGACCTGCGACCAGGCTTCAAAGTGCTCCTCGTGGCTGTGCAACCAGTGATCGAACTCTTCGAAACGCTCGGGTTGCTGTTGCAGGTCCAGCAGCCACTGGCCGGCGTCTTCCAGGCTTTGCGCCGAGACAGTCCGGGGCAGGGGGGCGTTATGCATACGGGCGTTCCTTACTGTGCGCGCTGTGGCCAGAGTCGTGGGTGGCGACGCTTGAGGCCAGGTGAACGATGGCATCCTTGACCAGGCGATGAGCGCTGGAAAGCGAGATTTTGAGATGATCGGCGGTTTGCTGCAATGTGAAACCACCCAGGCGATGCATCTCCACAGCGATGCGCATTTGCTCGGGCAGGCTGGCCAGCGTAGCAGCAATACGGCTGGCGTCATCACTGTGCACCACCCGTTGCTCGGGCGACAACTCGTGACCGGGGCGCATCCATTGTGGCGGCGACTGCTGCTGACGTTTCTCTGCGGCCTGGCGGCGAACGGCGTCCAGGGCCAGATTACGGACGATGCGATACAGATACGCCACGGGTTGCTCGACGACCTCTTCAGTACTGGCGCAAAAGCGCAAAAAGGCATCCTGCACCACATCTTCAGCGCGCGCGTGATCACCCACTACCACCTTGGCGTAGTTGATCAAAGCGACGCGATGCTCGAGATAGAGTTGCAGCCTGGCGTTGGAGTCGTTCACGGGTGAACTCAAAAGTGATGAGCCTGAAAGCGCGGCGACGTTAATTTAATTGAGAGTAATTATCAATACCGTTGTTTGTGTGGGAATACCCGGCCTGTCACATTCCGACCGCTCCGACTTCGAGTCCGCGCTATCGCGCAGCAAACAGGCCACCAAATATCTTCAGCATCCCCAACCGGTTCCCTCTCCTTCGGGAGTGGCTAGGGTGAGGGGGGCTCTTGATGTGAGTGCATATCCATTGCTGCGACGACGGACTTTTAGATCAAAAGATCGCGAGACAAGCTCGCTCCTACCGGTTTGTGGAGTATTTCAACGTCTTGAGCAAACCTGACCCGGTCACTGTAGGAGCGAGCTTGTCTCGCGATCTTGTGATCTGGCTTGTGATCTGGCTTTTGATCTTGATCTACCCGCCCCTTCGGGAGGCCGTACGCCGGGGCAAGGCCTTTTTGGGTACTTTTGTGGCTGTTTGACAAAAGTGCCTCGCTGTAAGAGCGAAACCCGTAAAAAGCCGTTATGCATCGAATGGATATGTACACAAGAAAGCATTACGGCTTCGCCGCAGTGGCTCACCCTCTTGATCGCAGCCTTCGGCAGCGACTACAGGCTAAGAAGATCAAAAGATCGCGAGCAAGCTCGCTCCTACAATGACCGGGTCAGGTTGGTTGTAAGCGCCAGCCCAAGACGTTGAGCAGGTCGCAGCCGTCGCGCAGCAAGATCATGGCGGTGGTGGCGAGTTGTTTGAGGTCGAGGGCGTCGGCGTCCTGGACGTCGCGGCTGGAGAAGGTTTCCATCAATTGGGTTACCGCCAGTACGCGGGCGGCGGCGTTAGCGTGCAAGACGTCGAGCGGGGCGTTGCGGTCGATGAGCAAGGCGGGGATGGTGCAGTCGATGGCAGTAAGCGGGATGTACGCTAAATTAGTCATGGATGAATCTCTTAAATTTCACGGATTAAGCCATCTGTTTTCGTCGCCAAACGAAAACAGGTGGCCGCTGTACGCGGGTTGGCGAACCGGTAAATTTAAGCAAAACCCGGCAGACCCGAAGATCTCCCACGCACAGCTGCCATAAAGCACAGCGAGCAAAATACACGCTTAGCCAAATACAACAACCGTACTGCAAAAATTATTACGCCAAGTCGCCAAACCCGGTCGCCCATTTGGGCGAGCGCTGACTATAGGCGCCGTACTGCAGCCTCAGCAATTGGCAAAGCTGTGCGAAACATCCCGCAATTTTGTGGGCGTACACGACCTCCGTAGACGGGGCGGCCTCTACTGCACTATGAATGAAATACGGGTCTGCACTGGCATTCAGGCAAGCCCGCCAGTTAAGGTGCTGCAATCCTTTCGCCTTCTACCAAGGATCTGTTGTGATGAATAAACCGCGTACTGTTGTCGGCCCGATCAAGGCCGTGATTTTTGATATGGACGGGTTGTTGCTGGATACCGAAGGCATTTACTCCGAAGTCACGCAGATCGTCGTCGAACGTTATGGTCGCACGTATGACTGGAGCATCAAGCAGCACATCATCGGGCGCGGTGCCCAGGATCTGGCTGAGTACATTGTCAAAGCGCTGGATCTGCCGATTACCTGGCAAGAGTTCCTGAAGGCGCGCGAGCCGCTGATGGCCGGGTATTTTTCCAAGGCCCTCGCCATGCCGGGAGCTGAAGCGCTGGTGCGGCACTTGAAGGCGCACAACATTCCGATTGCCGTGGGCACCAGTTCAACCAGCAGCGGCTTTGGCCACAAAACCACGTTGCATCGCGACTGGTTTGCGCTGTTCGACACTATCGTGACGGCCGATGATCCTGAGGTGGGCGCAGCCAAACCCGCGCCCGACATCTTCTTGACCGCTGCCCGCCGCCTCGGCGTTGCGCCACAGGATTGCCTGGTGTTTGAAGACTCGCCGTTTGGCGTAACCGCCGCCAAGGCCGCCAGCATGACTGCCATTGCTGTACCCGATGCCGCCATGCCCGACAGCAAGTACCACCACGCGGACCTGATTATTCGCCAGTTGCCAGAGTTTAATCTGGCCGCCTACGGTCTGCCGCCGCTGCGCTGATAGGCGAGCTGAATCGACACGGCGGTTACATCAACGCCAGGATACGTTGGCCCAGCGCTTGAGCGCTGGCCAGCGAGTCGATATTGGCGAAACCCAGCAGCAACCCTGAAGGCTTGTCCGAGCCTTGATGCCATTCGCTCAAGGCTTCGGCAAACAGCCCGGCTTCGCGCATGCGCTGCACCATCAGGCTGTCCGCGCAGGACGCGTTGAGCCGCAAAATGAGGTGCATCCCGCCGGGGTTGGCATCAATTTCGATCCGCTCGCCGAGCACGCTTTTAAGTCCGTTCACCGCCATCGCCCGACGCTCGCTGTAGAGCTTGCGCATGCGCTGGATATGGCGCCCGAAATGCCCTTCAGCCATGAACGTCGCGACGATGGCCTGGTTCAATTCCGGGCAACCGCCCTGGAAGGTCTTGCAGCTTTCCTCAAAACGCTCAACCAGCGCAGCAGGCACGACCACGTAGGCCAGGCGCATGCCCGGGAACAACACCTTGCTGAAGGTGCCGCTGTAGAGCACGCGACCTTCACGGTCCAGGCTCTTGAGGGCGGGGAGCGGGCGGCTGACGTAGCGGTATTCGCCGTCGTAATCGTCTTCGACGATCCAGGCGTTTTGCTGGCTCGCCCACTCCAGCAACGCCAACCGTCGTGGCAATGAAAGCGACACGCACAAAGGGCTTTGATGCGCAGGGGTAACCACGGCGGCGCGGGCGTTATGGCCGATTTCAAGGGCCGTTGAAACTTGCAGGCCGTCTTGATCAACGGGCACCGCAACCGGCGTGATATGCAGGCTTTGCAGCAGGCGCCGGGTCGGCGGATAACCAGGGTCTTCGACCAACACGCGGTCGGCGGGTTTGAGCAGGGTGTGGGTGATCAGCGACAGCGTCTCCCGATAACCTGCGGTGACAAAAACTTGAGCCGGTGAGCAGGCGATGCCGCGCGCCACCTGCAAGTACGTGGCAATTGCTGAGCGCAGCGCCTGCAAGCCATAGACCGAGGGGTTGGCCATGTCTTGGGGCTGTGTGCCGCGCACGCAACGGGCGCCGATTTGCGCCCATATTTTTCTGGGGAAGGCATCCAGTGCCGGCACGCCCATTTGAAACGGCAGCACAGCCGACTGTTGGCGGATTGTCTGATGGGGCGCTGCCTGTGTGATGGCGGAGGCGGGTGGTGAAGAGCTTGTGCCGCTAATGCCGTCAGCCACTCGCGTACCGGCCTGACCACAGGCCACCAGGTAGCCTTCAGAGGTGAGCAGGGAATAGGCGTTGTCGATGGTGCCACGGGCCAGCCCCAATTCTTTGGCCAATGCGCGGGCTGCGGGCACGCGGTCACCCGGCTTGAGCAGGCCGGTGTTGATGGCTTCGCGAAAGCGCCAATAGAGCTGACGGTAAATCGGCTCGCTGGAAGCGGGATCAAGCGCCGATAAACTGGGAACAGAGGTTTGCATGGGGAGGCCTGCACAAGTGAGCACGATCATGGTCCAGCCATGGAGCTGAATCATGGCCCTTTGTGGCAGGGCCAAGAAACCGCACTATGGCGCCACTCCACTTATCAATGCAAGGGCAGACCATGAGCACGCGTATCGACTACTCCAAAGCATCCCCTGAAGCCTTCAAAGCCTTCGGCGGTGTGCACGTTGCACTGCAAAATGGCGATCTCTCCAAAATGCTTATCGACCTGGTGTTCCTCCGGGTGTCGCAAATCAATGGCTGCGCTTACTGCATCGACTTGCACTCGCGTGACTTGCTCAAACTGGGCATGACTGTCGACAAGCTGTTGTTGGTGCCGGTGTGGCACGAAGCCCAATCGCTGTTTACCGCCCGCGAGCAAGCAGCACTGGCATGGGCCGAAAGCGTCACCCGGGTTGAGCAGACTGGTGTGCCTCAGGCTGACTATGACGCGGTAACCGCCGAGTTCAACGACAAAGAGCTGGCTGAACTGACCTATGCCATCAGCCTGATGAATGCTTACAACCGACTGGGCGTGGCGTTCCGTATGGTGCCGACGGCAGCCAAAGCTTGAGATGAAATTGGCGAGTACGCCCTTGGCGTACTCGCTATTGCTGCAGTTTGCGTTTACGAAATTCAGCCACTTTATGGCGGTTGCCACACAGCGCCATGCTGCACCAACGGCGTTTGTGAGCCTTGGTGCGGTCATAAAACCACAGCACGCAGTCCGGGTGTTCGCAGGTGCGAATCAACTCGGCATCGGCATTCACCAGCAAGTCAGCGGCGGCTTCAGCGATCGGCGCTAGAAACTGTTCCGCCGTTTGCTGTTTGTGCAGGCGTTGCAGGCTGAGTTCGCCCGCTTCGTTCCAGGCCAGTTGCGGGTAACTCACCGCCTTGCGCAAAAAGGTGTTCAGCGCAGCGGGATCCCCTTGCTGCCCCGTCTTACGTTGCTCCAGCAGATCACGGATCACTTCTCGCAGATGCCGTGCGGCTGTCAGCAGGGCGCCTTCCTCAAACTCGGGTATTTCCCCCGGCGCAAACCATTCAAGACGCACGAGCCAGCGTTTGACGTCGGCATCGCTTTGCCAAAAGTCGACCGGTACAGCCTCGACATTGGCTCGGGTGTTGAGCATGTCCAGCACGGGATGGTCAGCCAGTACATACGGCTCTAGCGGTGGAGTGGCGGGGGTGGCGCTCATGGTCGGTCCTCGAAAAAGCTGGGCTATCGTAACCGTTAATGAGTGATCTGGGTAGTTACCTAATTAGATGGTGTAACCATAATAATTAATTTGACAGGTTACTGATTTGGGCGCAGCTTTTTAAAAGCTAACTCGAATATTTGATTTTAATGGTTACTTTAGGAGCGTCTGTATGCCCAATTCAAACCCCGTGGTGCGTTATAAACACATTGAGGCCGATGGTGTTCGTGTGTTCTATCGCGAGGCCGGTGATCCGTCGGCACCGGTGATGTTGTTGCTGCATGGTTTTCCCAGCTCATCACATATGTTCCGCGACCTGATCCCGTTGCTGGCGGCTCACTACCGGGTTATTGCGCCGGATTTGCCGGGCTTCGGTTTTACTGAAGTGCCTGAGGCGCGGGGCTACAGCTACAGCTTCGATAACCTGGCAATTACCATGGGGCATTTCGTCGATGCGTTGAAACTCACGCGGTATGCACTGTATGTATTTGATTACGGCGCGCCGGTGGGGTTTCGTCTGGCCGTGGCACAGCCGCAGCGGGTCAGTGCGCTGGTCTCGCAAAACGGCAATGCGTACCTCGAAGGACTGGGCGATGCCTGGGCGCCGATTCGTGCGTATTGGGCCGAGCCGACTGCGGCTAATCGTGAGGTTATCCGCAACGCGGTACTGAGCCTGGAAGGCACGCGTTATCAGTATCTACATGGCGTTGAAAAGCCAGAACGGGTGGCCCCGGAGTCATGGATGCTGGACCTGCTGCTGATGCTGCGGCCGGGCAATGACGACATCCAGCTGGACCTGTTTCTCGACTACCGCAACAACTTGACCCTGTACCCGCAGTTTCAGGCGTTTTTCAAGGCTGCCCAGGTGCCGACGCTGGTGATTTGGGGCAAGCACGATCCGTTTTTCATCCCGCCGGGGGCTCACGCCTATAAAACCGATAATCCCAACGCGGTGGTGGAATTGCTGGACACCGGCCACTTTGCTCTGGAAACCCACGCCGAGCACATCGCCCAGCGGATTTTGGCGTTGCTGCCACGGGGTTGAACCTTGAAGCCCGGCAGGCTTGCCAGCAAGGGCCAGCCTGCCGGGTGGTTTTAGAACTTCCAGCTCACGGACGCCGTGACATTACGCGGGTCGCCAAAATTGCTTTGGGCGTAACGCACGCTGTCCAGGTACTTCTGGTTGGTCAGGTTGTCGAGGTTCAGTTGGGTGCTCCAGTGCGGGTCGATCTGGTAGCTGGCCATCAGGCCCACCAGCGCGTAGGCATCCTGGCTGGCGGCCGGGGTGGTGTCGTTCTCGACCTTGCTTTGCCATTTCAGGCTGCCACCGACCTTGACCTTGGGCGCCATCGGCAACTGGTAGGTCATGGAGGAGGTCAGCGCATTGCGCGGGATAAATTTGTTGCCGCGCTGATCATCAGCGTTGGTGATGTACACATAGGTGTAGCCGCCGCTGACTTGCAGGCCGGGGGCCAGTTCGCCCGACGCCTCCAGTTCAATCCCGCTGCTCTTGTACGACTCGCCATCGTACACATAACCGCCCAGTGCGGGGTTGTAACCGGCATACGTCGCCACGTTGTCTTGTTGGGTGTGGAACACCGCCGCCGTGACATTCAGTTTATTGTCGAGCAAAAGACCTTTGATCCCTGCCTCATAACTCTTGCCTTCCAGCGGGTCGATAACCTTGCCCTGGGTGTTCAGGTTGTATTGCGGGTTAAAGATTTTGGTATAGCTGGCGTACACCGAGTATTGCTCACTCAGGTCGTAGATCACCCCGGCGTAAGGCGTTACCTTGCCATGAATGCTCACATCGCGGGCGGTGTCGTAGTTTTCGCCATCGCTGTCAGCGCTGAGCATGCGTGCGCCGGTGATCAGGTGCAGGTCATCGGTGAGGTTAAACCGCGCCCCGGCATAGAGGCTCTTTTGCCGATCGGTGTAGTTGGAGGTCGCGGCGTCTGTGGCAATGTTGTACGTCGGCTTGGGGATATCGCCGTTCAGGGCGTCTTGCAGCGACACCGAGGTGTAGTACGACGAGGTGCCGTACAACGAGGTTTCCTGGGTGTGCGAGCGCGCGATGTTGGCGCCGAAGGTCAACTGATGCTCACGCCCGCCAAGGCTGAAAGGGCCGCTGAAAGACAGATCGCCATCCAGCTCGCGGGTATCGTCCTTGTACTTGGAAGCCAAGCCGGTATAGCCGGTGGCAGACGCGCTGTTGCTGTAGACGTAGAACATGTTGGTGTCTTCACGGTGTTCCATCGCCGTCAAAGTCAGCGTCGACTTCCAGTCATTCTCGAAGCGGTGTTCCCACTCGGCAAACGCGCGGGTGGTGTGCACGTCCCAATACACCCACGGTTGGGAAATATTCGAACGGGTGCTGTGATAGTGGATCGGGTTGCCGTTGGCATCGGCCAGCGGCAGTGCACCCCAACTGGCGCCATTGGAGTTGGACTTCTGGTCTTCGATGCCGACAGTCAGGGTGTCGCTGTCGGTCAGGTCAAAAGCCAGCAGGCCACTGAGAATGTTCTTTTCCCGGGAGTAGCGGTCGAGGTAGGAGTTGCCCGTGTCATTGGCGTAAATAAAACGGCCGCGCACATTGCCTGAGTCAGTCAATGGCCCGGAAACGTCCAGGTCAACCCGGCGCTTGTCCCACGAGCCGGCACTGACGCTGACGGTGGCCTGGGTGTCAGCCGTCGGCCGTTTGCGCACAAAGTTGACCGTGGCCGACGGGTTGCCGGTGCCGCTCATCAACCCGTTGGCGCCGTGCAGAATGTCCACTTGCTCGTAGGGTGCCATGTCGATGTCGCCCACCAGCAGCCCGTTGTTCAACGGCATGCCCATGCCGTCGTACTGGAAGTTGGTGATGTCAAAACCGCGCGCGGTGAAGTAGGTACGGTCGGTTTCGACCTTTTGCACATTCACCCCCGGCGTGCTGTCCAGCACATCGCGAATGCTGTTGAGCTTGAAGTCATCCAGTTGCTCACGCTTGATGCTGGTAACGCCTTGCGGGGTTTCTTGCGCGGTCAGGTTCAGGCGGGTCGTGGTGGCGCTGGGTTTGCCCTGATAGCCCTGTGGCGAGTCCTCTTCGGTGTCAGCAGCATTGACCGTGGTGGCGGGCAGGTCGACAGCGCCTTGAGCGGCGAAAGCGTGATTGAACATACCTAAAGCAACCAACGTCAGTGCTGACGTTGGCAGGGTGAACAGTTTGTGCATGATCTGCGAATACTCCGGATGTGGAACTGCGTAGCCGAAATCGGTTACAAAGTTTTACATCTATACGGATGCAAATCATTTCTATTTACAAATCTTTACCATTTGTATTTAGCTGGCGCGGACTTTGGACGGCATGGCCGGCAATACCGCCTCTTGCAGGGTGCGTGCCGCCGGGTGTTCGAAGCGCATGCCGGGGATGACCTCGCGGTCTTCGACCAGCTTGCCATCAGCCAGCACCACCACCCGCTGGCAAAACCGCCGGACCAGGCTCAGATCATGGGTAATCAGTAAAAAACCGGTGCCGGATTCGCGCCGCACGTCAGCCAGCAGGTCGAGTATTTGCACCTGCAATACCCGGTCAAGGTTGGACAGGGCTTCGTCGAGGATGATCATCTGCGGGTCTATCGCCAGCGCCCGGGCGATACCGGCGCGTTGCAACTGGCCGCCGCTGAGTTGCGCTGGCAACTTGTCGTTGTCACTGGCCGACAGTTTGACCTGCAGCAACAGGCGCTCCACGCGGGCCTGGATGGCTTCGGCGTTCATGTCCGAAAGATGGCGCAGCGGCTCGGCAATGCTCCAGCCAATGCTGCGCTGGGGGTTGAAGGCGCTGATGGCGTCTTGAAAGACCATTTGCACCCGCCGCAGAAAGTGCTGCGGGTCCAGCCCCTGTATCGTCTGGCCCTCGAACAGGACAGTGCCTTGAACGGGTGTTTCCAGGCCCATCAGCAAGCGGGCGAGGGTACTTTTACCGCTGCCGCTTGCGCCCAGCAGGCCAAGGCTCTGGCCCGCGTGCAGGTCGAGGTTCAGGCCTTTGAGCACCTGCACGCGGTGGCGTTTGCTGAACATTCCGCCAGCGGTGTAACCGTGGTTCAGATCGCATACCTGAATAAGCGTCATGGCGTGCAGGTCTCCAGAGTCAATGCATGGTGCGCGGCCAGCAGCGTGCGCGCTTCTTCGCTTTGCGGGGTGTTGAACAGGGTGTGGACATCGGCCTGTTCGACGATGCGCCCATGGGCCATGACCGACACCTGATCGGCACAACGCGCAACCACGCCCATGTCGTGGGTAATCAGCAGCACTCCGAGGTTTCGCTCTGCGACCAAGCGCTCCAGCAAGTCGAGAAAGCGTGCCTGGGCGATAACATCCAGATCACTGGTGGGTTCGTCGGCCAACAAAAAGTGGCTGTCTGCGAGCAGCGCCAGGGCAATCATGAAGCGTTGCAACATGCCGCCGCTGAGCTGAAAAGCAAAAGAATCGAGCACCCTCGGCCCATCGTTGAGGCCGACTTCGTTAAGGGTGTCGATAATTAATTGATCGGCGTGCACCCCGCGCAATCCTCGGCTGCGCAGGGTCTCCTGGGCATGCTGACGCAATGAGCGCACCGGGTTGAAAGCGCTGCGCGGGTTTTGTAGCACCAGCGCGGCCTCGCGCCCGCGCAACTGCGCCGGTTGCACCACGTGGCCGTCCAGACGCAACGTACCGCCCTGGCTGTGCACGCCGGGAGGCAACAGGTCGAGAATGCCCAGGCAGCTCAGGGACTTGCCCGAGCCGCTGGCGCCCACCAGTGCGTGTACCTCGCCAGCCTTGAGCGTGAGGTCGAGTTGGTCCACCAATGTGCGTTGCTGATGTTTGAGGCACAGGCCTTGAATGCTCAGGGTCCGGGTCATTCCTTGATCTCCGCCAGTACGCTGGGGTCGAGCCGGTCGCGCAAGGCGTCACCGAGCAGGTTGAAGGCCATCACCGAGATAAAAATCATCAGCCCCGGCCACAGCAGCAGTTGCGGGTGGGTCCAGATAAACTCCTTGGAGTCGTTGATCATCACACCCCACTCGGGCGTCGGCGGGCTGACCCCGAGGCCGAGGAAGGACAGCCCTGAAACGTGCAGCATCATGTGGCCGATGTCCATCGACGCCAGCACCAGCAACTGCCCGACCACGTTGGGCATCACATGCTGGCGCAGGCGGGTCAGGCGTGAAGCCCCGGACAGCCGGGAAGCCAGCACGTAGTCGCGGTTGCGCTGGGCCAGCACCATGCCGCGCACCATGCGCGCATACCAGGCCCAGTGCGACAGGGCGATGGCGATAATCACGTTGGTCAGCCCGGTACCCAGCAGGGCAATCAGAAAGAACGCCAGCACCAGGGTCGGAAAGGTCAGGAACATGTCGCACAGGCGCATCAAAAACATATCGACCTTGCCGCCAACAATCCCGGCGATGCCGCCAATGGTTACGCCCAAGATCAGCACCAGCCCCAACACCAGCACCACGCTGCCCAGCGACCATTGCGTGCCGACGATCAACCGCGAGAGTACATCACGGCCCAAATGGTCGGTGCCCAGCCAATGGCTGGTACTGGCGGGTAGCAAACGGTCGTCGAGGTTGACCAGGGTGGCGTCATAGGGCGCGATCCATGCCCCGAATAAAGCGAATATCAGCAGCAGCGCAACCAGTACATAACCGACACGCAGGCCGCCTTTTTTACCTGCCAACACAGCGTTCACGCTACTCATGCCATCACCCCCGACAGACGCGTGCGCGGGTCGAGCCAGGCGTAGCAGATATCGACCACCAGATTGCACAGCACCAGCAGCGTGGTGAGCAGCAAGGTGAAGCATTGCATCACCGGGAAGTCGCGATTAAGCACCGCGCTCACCGCAAAACGGCCGATACCGGGCCAGGCGAATATGGTTTCGATCACCAATGCGCCGCCCAACAACTCGCCAACGTGCATGCCGGTGGCGGTGACCAATGGCATCCAGGCGTTGCGCAGAATATGGTCGCGCCAAACCCGACGCTCGTTCAGGCCGCGAGCTCGGGCATAAAACACATGCCGTTGCTGGCGCACATCGAGCAGGCTGGCGCGTAGCAGGCGGGCATTGATCGACATCGACATCAGGGCAATCGCCAGCACCGGCATAACCAAGTGTTGCGGGCCGCCACGGCCCATGGGCGGCAGCCAGCCGAGCCACAGCGAGAGCAGGGCGATGAGCAAAAAAGCCAGCCAGAAGTTCGGCATCGACACCCCGATAAAGGTGATAAAACGCACCACTTGATCCGGCCAGCGGCCTTTCCAGCGGGCCGCTGCCAGGCCCAGCGGAATACTCATCAGCAAGGTCACGAGCAACGCCAGGCCACCCAGTTGCAAGGTAGCGGGCAGGTAATACAGCACGTCATCCAGCACCGGGCGCCCGGTGATATACGACGTGCCGAAATCCAGGTGCACAGCGTTCCATAGCCAGCTGACGTACTGCTCAACCAAAGGCCGGTCGAGGCCCAAAGCATGTCGCGCCTCGGCCAGCGCGGCGTCGGTGGGCGGGATCTGTGACAGGCGCAGGTAATCCAGCGCCGGGTCGCCATTGCCCAGGTGCAGCAGGACAAAGACGATCAACGACACCCCCAGCAACACCGGAACCAGCAGCAAGAGCCGCAAAACGATATAACGCAGCATGGCTCAGGGTTTCCCGGTGGCAGGGCGCATGGCTTCAAACGGCACGTCAAACAGCGTGCTGCCGAATTGCACGTTATCGACCCCTTTGGCGCTAACACTGATGGCCGTGAGGTACGACACCGGCAGGTACACCGCCTGGTCATGCAGTGTGGTGAGGATCTCGCGGTAACCTTCGGCACGTTTGCCTTCGTCGGTTTGCCCCAGAACCTCGGCTATTTCGTGGTCAATCGCATCTTTCATCGGCAGCCCGCGCTGGGCCATGTAATCGGCATGCCCTGGGTAGCGCATGGAGCTTACAAACGAGTGCGGATCGTACGGCGCGCCCCAGGTATCAGCGAAGATCATGCCGAAGCGGCCCTCGCGTTGGCGCTGCACCAATGAGCCTTCTTCTTCGGCGCGTAACTTGACCTCGATGCCGACCTTGGCCAACTCACCCTGAATAATTTCAGCCAGGCTTTTTTGCAGCGCGCTGGTGCCCAGAAACACCAGTTCGGTGCTCAACGGCTGGCCGTCTTTTTCGCGGACGGTTTTACCGGCAGGTATTTTCCAGCCCGCAGCGTCCAGGACTTGCCGGGCGTGATCGGGGTCATAAGACAAGGCTTTAAGGCCGATGTTGGCGTAGGGCATGTTGCTGGAAAATAGCGCGTCGGCACGCGGCTCAAGGCCGTGCAGCACCTTGGCGATGATGGTGTCTTTGTCTACCGCCTGATTGATGGCCTGACGCACCACCAGCTCGTTGGTCGGCGCCTGCCCGGTGTTCATCGCCACCGTGCGGGTGGCCAGCGGCGCGGATATGGCGGTTTTGAAACCGGCGTCACGCAGCCGTACAAAGGTCCCGGGGGAGATCTCGCCTTCGGCACCCTGGATCAGGTCCAGTTCGCCGGTTTGCAAGGCAATGGCGCGACTGTCCGGGTCAGAAATCACTTTGACCAGTACCGCGCCATAAGCCGGTTTGGCCCCCCAGTAATGCTCGTTGCGCTCGAAACGGTCGTACTCGCCGCGCCGGGTTTGCGCCAATACCCACGGCCCGGTGCCGACCGGTGTGCCGGGTTTGGCGTCGGGCGCGGCAAAACGCAGCGGTCGTACTTGCGCCAGTTCCATCAGGGTCGGGTAATACGGGTGCTTGAGGTGCAACACCAGGGTGTGTTCGTCGGGGGCTTCAACACGGTCCAGGGTCGAGACCAGTTCCATCCACTGATGGCGTTTGGCATTGGCCAAAACCGCATCCAGGTTGGCCTTGGCTGCGGCCGCATTAAACGGGCTGCCATCGCTGAACTGCACATGGTCACGCAGGGTGAAGGTGTAGGTTTTGCCGTCAGGCGAGACGCTCCAGTGTGTGGCGAGCCAAGGTTCGAGCGTGCCCTCGGCGGTGTAGCGCACCAAGGGCTCATACACCATGGCCTGGGCGTACATCTGGTTTGGCGAGTAGCCCCTGGGGTCCAGCGGCCCGGCATTGGTGGGCCATGAATAGGTCAGGGTCGGGGCGGCAGTGGCGCTGTAGGCCGGTATTGTGCCGATGCTCAGGCAGGCGCCCATGATCCAGAGGGCAAGCTGTTTTTTCACACTTGACTGCTTCACACTGCGTCTCCCAATGATTAATGGCCAGTAGCCTATTCACGCGTTGGGTGTGAAGTTTATGTAAAAAGCTCATAACTGCGAGGCAAATTTTAATGCAAAGGGTCACAATTTCGCTGGACGATGCCTTGCTGACCGTCATTGACGAGCGGGTTGCGGCGCACGGCTATCAAGGTCGCTCCGAAGCCATCCGGGATTTGTTGCGTGCAGGCTTGCTGGAACAGGCGGCAGACGACCCCGAGGCACCCTGTGTGGCGACCTTGAGTTATGTCTACGACCACGCCACGCGGGAGCTGTCCAAGCGCCTGAACAACGCGTTTCATGAACACCACGACCTGACCCTGTCGACCCTGCATGTGCACCTCGACGAGGGCAAATGTATGGAGGTCTCGGTGCTCAAGGGCACGGTGGGGGAGGTTTCAGCACTGGCGCGTCAGGTCATGGCCGAGCGTGGCGTGCGCCATGGCAGCGCGCAGATCATTCCGCTGGAGGCGCTTGTCGCTGAACAGTGACCCGTGATCAGGCATTGGCGCACGTGGCGGTCCGTGTGCGCCACAACAGACGGCCGGCAGTGATTGACCAGTTGCACAGCGCGATCAGCAGAATGATCGACAGCAGGGTCGGGATGCCGTAACTGACGATGATGTGCCCGGCCAGCCATGGAAAACCAAACACCCCGATAAAATACGCCAGGCTGAATAGCACCAGTGATTGCGAAGTGTGCCCGGCGGGTGCTTCGTTGGCGGCCAGCCCGTTGATCACTGAATAGGTCAGCCCGTAACCCACCCCAAGCGTCACCGCGGCCAGCACATAGGTCGCGCTGGAAGTGACGCTGAACATAAACATCAGCACCGAGAGCACGATCATGGCGGTCAATGCACAGGCCATCCAGTACGGGTCACGTTTGACGATAAAGCCCGCGATGAACAGCCGACAGGAAATCGCGGCGCTCATGAAGCCCAGAAAGAACAGCGAATAATCCAGCTGATTGAGCGTCGCGTAAGAGGTTTGAAAACTCGACAGCCCGCCAAAAATCGCACCGCCTAAACCGACCATGACAATCGCGAACAGCGCTTTTGAACGCAGCACCGTTACGGCGGCACGTGGTGTGATTTTGCACACGCTGACCGGGCCGACAATTGCGCTTTGCTCCTTGATTTTCGGGCCGATCAGGACAAACGCCAGGCCGCCCAGCAAGCTGGCGACGGTGGCCGCGATAAACGCGGTTTCGACCGGGTAGCCCAGCGCTTCACTGGCCCGGCCGAGCAAAGGGCCGGTGCCGATGCCAGTCATCATGCTGCCCGACAGCAGGGCAAAATATTTAACCCGGCGCGCGGGTTCGATCATCATCGCCACGATGATCGGGCCCAAGGTGTAAAACACCCCCCAACCCAAGCCCAACAGCAACCCGAACAGCAGAGCCGCGACGCCGAACGTCTGCACATTGGCGAAGCCTAGGCACGCGGCGGCCAGCAGCACGGCGCCTGCTGCAATGGATTTGGGCGCGCCAAACAGATCGGTCAGGTGCCCGGAGAAAATCACCGCAGCAAACGTGCTGACCATGGCCGCCGAAATAATCGTGCCTGCATCGGACTCACTGCCACCGTGTGCGCTGAGCATCATGGCCAACAAAAACGTCGTGCCGTACGACACGGACAACAAGTAACTGCCCAGACAAAACAGGCCGAACACGCCGTTGGACGTGCGGGCGGCAGGTGCAGAAGATGACATGGGGGAGGGAGTCCTTGGGCGGCAATTGTTGTTGTGAAGTGCTTAATACCAGACTTGCCCGGCCACACAGGATCCAAACCTTCGGATCCTGAGGTCGGGATGTTCTAAACAATGGGCACAATTGACGCCTGTAATTACATGGACTCGCCCAAGCCGAGGCGTCTGTGCGCCACGGTGGCATTCTATTAGAAGCCAACGACAGCG